>DASTFG010000430.1:0-8139 GCA_035708785.1 Anaerolineales bacterium | reverse complement strand
ATAAATGAATAGTGCAAGCGATCATCGGGGCGGCCACGCCGTAGGCGGGTCGCCCCGATTTTCGGATGTGCGATATTGAATTGGCGATGCTTCAGGAAAGATCATGGATAGAAGAATACTCTTGGTAGGTTTGTTTTCGTTTCTACTGGTGGGCGCCGTCGCGGCCGGCGTGCTCCTGTTCTCGCGGTCTGAAGGTTTTCGCGGGACCGGGTATGCAGAGCCGTATCCGCCAGCCGCCGAGATTGAATTGGTTCGCAGTAACGGCGACAGCTTCCGGCTGAGCGAGCTGCGTGGAAATGTCGTGCTGCTCTTCTTTGGATATACCTCCTGCCCGGATGTCTGTCCCACCACCATGGCGGAGCTCAAACAGGCGCTCGAGAAGCTAAGCGAAGAAGACGCCAGCCAGGTGCAGGTCTTATTCGTGACCGTCGATCCCGAACGCGATACGCCTGAACGTGTGCAGCAGTACGTCGATCATTTCAATCCGGATTTCATCGGCTTGAGTGGGACGGAGGCCGAACTGGCCGGAGTATGGCGTGACTACGGTGTCTTCCGGGCAATCGTCGATGGGACCTCTGCGGCCGGCTATCTGGTCGACCATACCGCGCGGGTGACTGTCATTGACGAGGAGGGCCAGCTCCGCCTATCTTATCCCTTCGATACGCCGGTGGATAATATTGTGCACGATCTGAAGTTGCTGCTCAGGGAAAAGAGGCAGAATGCCTCCCGCTAAAACGATCATCACGCGCCTTTTTCTTTCATTCCTGGTGGGGATGCTGATTGGCGTGGCCGTCAGTGAAGTGCCGTTTATCTTCCTGCAAGAAACCGCGCGCGCGCCCCAGGAAGTCGTTCTCACCATCCCGGACGGGACGGCGGAACAAGTCGCGCGCGGTGAACAGCCCCCCTCTATCCCGCAGAACATGAAATTTGTCGTTGGCGACACGCTGGTGGTTGAGAATCAGGATCGCGTCGACCATCGATTGGGCCCGTTATGGATTCCGGCGAATGCGTCTGCCCGATTATCTCTAAGCCAGGAGGAAAACCTTGCCTTTGAATGCACATTCCAGACCGGTAGTTATTTCGGGCTGGATGTCCACGAGCCGGTTACCTTGTCCACCCGCCTGTATAGCATTTCTTATGTGGGCGTTCCCATGGGCATTTTGATTGCGCTGTACAGTTTTGTCATGCCTTTCAAAAAGAAAGAGCATGTTTCTGCTTAGGCTGTTTCACCGCCGCTGGCTGCTCACGACCCTGCTTGTGCTGCTGGGCACCGCCGTCTGCGTTCGTCTTGGGATCTGGCAATTGGACCGGCTCGAAGGCCGCCGCGCCGAGAACGCCCAGTTCCGATCCATGCGTGCCCTGCCTCCCCTGAATTTGAATGAGGAGGCTGCGGACGCTATTACCCAAATGGAATGGCGGTCTGTGGAAGTTTCCGGGGAATATGACTTCGAAAATCAGGTGGCTGTACGCAACCAGTATTACGGCAATCAGTTCGGGTATCACTTGCTAACCCCGCTTCTTTTCACCGCTCAATCCGGATCGGGAGAGAGCCGGCTGGCCGTCCTCGTGGACCGCGGCTGGATCCCTGCTGAAGGTAACTCGGATCCGGCCGATTGGCGTCAATACGATGAGACCGGGGTGGTGAGCCTCTCGGGACAGATCAGGCTCGGGCAAGCCAAACCGGCTCTGGGCGGCGTTGCCGATGCACTGCCAGCAAACGGTGACCGGCTTGAAATTTGGAATAATGGCGATGTCGCACGTATGGCCGATCAACTACCCTATCCTGCTTTGTCCGTGTACATTCAGCCTGAGGTCTCCGCCGGCGACACGGAACCGCCGATCCCATTCCAGCGCGAATTCGAGCCGACGGAAGGACCGCACTTTGGATATGCCTTGCAGTGGTTCACTTTTGCAGTGATCTTGTTTGTTGGTTATCCATTCTATGTGCGAAAGCAGGATTTAGGATGAAATATTCGCTGAAGTCGTCGTTCGCACGGCTTGTCCTGGTGTTGTTACTTGCAGTCCTGGGATTGACGATCGCCGGGCGATTTGTGAGAGTGACTGGCGCATGGGCCCACTGTGCAGGCTGGCCTGTCTGCCTGCCAACCGCTCCCCTGGGTTGGCTAAAACTTGCGCATGTTTCATTGGTCGGCGTGGCCGCGATTCTGATGCTGATCGTCTTTCGCAAAGCATGGAGAGAACAGCGCCAACAGCGCGTCTTGCTCCCTTTGACGACCATTCTGGCCGTGATGTTCTTTGGCCAGGCAATGGTTGGCGCAGTTCTGGTGGCCCAATCTTATCCGGCTCACCTTGTATTCCTGCATAACATCACAACATTTGCGTTGTGGGTCTCGCTCCTGCTGCTCGCTTACGTGTCTGGCGTTCTTGCCGTTGATCAGGAGAAAATTGAAAATGCGGACGGCCGGCAGCGTGCCAGAGATTTCCTAGCACTGTCCAAGCCGCTGATTGTCGGGCTTTTGTTGATCACGACCTACGGCGGGCTTGTCATCGGTGCCAAGCAGTGGCCTTCCTTCGATCTCACGTTCTGGACCCTGCTCGGCGGCGCGTTGGCGGCGGGCGGCTCGAGTGCGTTGAACCAGTATATCGACCGCGATCTCGACAGAAAAATGCAGCGCACGGCAAAACGCCCTCTGGCCGACAGCCGTCTGGCAGATGCGGAGGGGCTCTCGTTTGGACTTGGACTGTCGCTGATCAGTTATTACATCCTGGCATGCTTTGTGAATGGCCTGGCCGCCTTGCTTTCACTGGCCGGAATTATCTATTATGTAATCCTATACAGCCTCTGGCTCAAAAAGGCGACCGTACAAAACATCGTGATCGGAGGCGGGGCCGGAGCCATCCCACCTTTGGTGGGCTATGCAGCCGCAACAGGAAACCTGGACTGGACGGCCTGGATCCTCTTCGCCATTATCTTTATGTGGACACCCCCACACTTTTGGGCCCTGGCAATTGTCCGTATGAAGGATTATGAGAGGGCAGGTGTTCCGATGCTGCCGGTCGTGCGCGGGGAGAGGGAGACGCGCAAACAGATCTTTGTTTACACAGTTGAGCTGGTGCTGGTGACCCTATTGCTGCCAATCCTTAACCTGGCGGGCAATGTCTATCTTATCTCTGCACTGATCCTGGGCGGCGGTCTGCTCTATGCCGCCTGGGCGGTTTGGAAGCAGGGCGGGAATAAGGTTGCCTGGCGCATGTACCGCTGGTCCAGTACATATCTGGTGTTTATCTTCCTGGCGATCATGATTGATGCGGTGCGGTAGCGGTCATTCTGCGGGTTGCATAGTAAGGATAGACAGCCAGAACCAGCAGAATGATGTACGGGATTGTATATTGAAGGAAGGGGGTTAGATTGCTGAGCAGGAGTAGAAGAGAGAGCGCGATAGGTAGGCTGATTGCAACGGGTGGTTTCAGGTTGCCTGTTTCTCGGCTCAGCCGTATAAGTTCATACACGGGAATCAGCAAGAGTGCTAGGTCATGAAAGTGAAGGTGTGGAGCGGCAAATAGGGCCAGGATCACGCTCATCCCAATCAGTCCGTTCCGTGGATCCTTTGCCTTAGACCAGACAGCGCACAAAAAGACGAATGCAAGCCCATAAAAGCCCCAACCCAGCGCGCGGATTGTGCCTGCTTCGAGTTGGGGCGCGGACCGTGTTAGCAAGCCAATCAGGTTATACATCGCGTTTTCCTTCATCCCATACCATTCGCCGCCTGCGCTCAGGAAAATGATATTGATGAAGTCCCTGGTTCCATTCGGCCCAAGTATAAGGAGACTGAGTATGGCTAAGAACCCTGAACCGAGTAAAAATCCTGCAAAAACCCTGGCATAACGGAACACCGCTGGGATGGCCAAAAGCAGGGCAATATGGGGGCGGACTGCTGCGAGGCTCAGGCCGACTCCAGCTAATATTTCCTTACCTGCAAGCAATCCGTATCCCCAGAGCGCTACACCTAAGAATAGAATGGCCGTGTCCTGGCCATTCATCAGGCTGAAAAATACCGGGAGGAACAGGAACGCGCCGATGCCTGTAAGAAGCGTTGCACCCCGATCACTCCCCGTCTGTTTTAGGGTGAGGCTTAGCACCGTAACACCGGCGATGTATAACATGATCAACAAAATTACCCATCGATAAAAAGACGCGACATAGTCTGTGCTTACTATGATTTGCAGAAGAGGGATCAAGAAGGGCAGATGGTTATAAAGTAAGACCTGTCCTGGAACCAGGGGGAACCCGACTTCTTCCTGTTGGATTTGCTGCTGTAAGCGTGGATCGTAAGCATTGGCCGTGCCGTGGATCTGTGCTACTCTTCCCGCGCTGTAGAAGGCGATGAAATCGGACCCCGTGCGCTCTACAGGATCGTTGATAAACCTGATCCAGATTGCCAAGTAGGAAATGAATATTGACGCAATACCCGCAATGATAAAGATGCGGTGGAGGCTTATTGATCGCATGGTTTGAGTTGGCGCCATTTTACCTGACCGCCTGGCAGGTACGACCTACAGTTCCATGACAAACAGGCGACCATGTTACAATCTCGGCCATCCTGCTTTGGAGAATGCTCGCATGAAACCAATCCGTCGCAGCGAATGGGCTGACCTGATTTTAATATTAGCCATCTTTCTTGGCACGTTCATGCGCTTCAATCCCACTCTGCTGGCAGGCTTTGCCATCAACGATGGCGGCATGTTCGCCGTAATGGTGGAGAACTTAAAAGTCAGCGGCTATCGTCTGCCCGAATTTACCACTTACAATCATTTGAAGATTCCCTATGCTTACCCGCCACTAGGGTTTTATCTGGGCCGGATCGCTGCAGATCTGTTTGGGTGGACGGCGATGGAAGTTGTGCGCTGGGTGCCTGCACTTTTTGCATCACTCTCCATCCCCGCTTTTTATCTGCTGGCACTGCGACTTTTGAAGAATAAATACTATGCAGCCCTATCAACCTTGTTTTTTGCGCTGATGCCGCGCGCCCTTTCGTGGTTTGTGATGGGTGGAGGACTGACGCGCAGTCCCGGACAGTTTTTCATGTTGCTCACGTTGGCTGTCGTGATCCGGCTTTATGAGGAGAATCGCCGCGCCGATATTTTACTGGCGGGGCTTTTCGGTGGTCTGGCAGTGATGAGTCATCCTGAAGCAGCTGTGCATACCTTCGTCTCCGCGATCTTCCTCTGGATTATGCTCTCCCGTTCACGGACTGCCTTTATTTATTCCATCGTCGTGGGTCTGACTGTTCTCCTGGTATCCGCGCCCTGGTGGGCATCGGTCATGGTTCATCACGGGGTTGGACCCTTCCTGGAAGGCGCGGCGACAGGCCAGAGGTCCGTTGCGGTTTTCCACCTCCTTTTCTTTGTATTTACCGAGGAACCGTATGCGACGGTGCTCGCAGTCCTTGGATTAATTGGGATCGCCCACCGCCTCGTTCACAGGGATTATTTGCTCCCGTTATGGATGGTCATCCCGTTCTTTGTGGAGGGCCGCGGCGCGGCAGGGCCGGCGGCAATCCCGCTGGCCATGCTGGCCTCGATTGGATTGGTGGAAGTCGTTTTCGCGGCGCTCCCTTGGATGCGAAGCGGGAGCGCGCCAGGCAAAGCAAATCTACAGAGTGATACCCAAGTCTCCGAACAGGTCCTTGCCGGCGAACGAAACATCTTCATCTACCTGCTGTTGTACCTGATCTTTTCGACGTATCAATTTGGATTTCAGCTTTCCAATGCTACATTGTACCCGCCTGATAGAGAGGCGATGAGCTGGGCGCGGGAGAATACCGATGCGGATTCCCGCTTTTTGGTATTGACCGGGACAACTTCTGTATCCTGTGACTCAGTGCTGGAATGGTTTCCCGCTTTGACCGGCAGACAGAGCATTTTCACTGTGCAGGGAACCGAGTGGACGAAGGGTGCGGATTTCAACGATTATGTCAGGTCAACCTACACCGTTCAGGAATGCCTGACCGGGGAGGATGCAGCCTGTCTGGATCAGGCGGTGAATCGTTCTGCGTATGATTTCATCTACATCTCCAAGATTTTGCGCGCAGATAATTGCAGGCCACTCAATCCTGAAAAAACATTTCCATACTTTCTTGAACAAATGCGGACAGCCAGCGGTTTTGAAGTGGCATATGAAACAGAAGGTGTGATGATCCTGCAAAAGCCCTAGTTCAGCTCTTTTACAATCGTATTCGAGCAAAGGATATTTTGGCCTTCCGGTGAGAATCTGCACTAGGCAAACACGCCTACAATAACATAGCTCCACAGGCAGGCCGACGCGATCGCCAGCAGCTTGGGATGCTCAAGTAGACCGACTAGCGCGGGCTGTAGACCCCACAGCGTGTGGTACGGGGATAAGAATGGGCTGCACGCCATGGCCGGACGCGCTCGCCTCTGACTCAGGGCTGCCCACAAGAGGTACAGGCCAATGGGGAGTTCGTAAGGAAACAAGGATGCATTCCACGAGGCGCGGATCAGATTGGGAAATTGTGTTAACCACGGACCATATAGTAAAAATGATGCTGTCAGCAACAAAGCAACCGGTAGAAAAGTTCGCAGGACCCCACGCCAACTACCCGTCCGCCAAGACTCAACCAGCCAGTATAAACTGATGCCCAGCCCGATCTGGGGCTTCATGGCTGCGAAGATCAGACCAATCGGGGCAGGCAGCACAAAAGATAACATTGGCAGCCAGTCTAAACCACCAACGACGAGGCCGCCTACCGCCGGGTAGGAAGTCAGGAACAGTAGCACGACCATCCGCTTTCCGCTCAGCTTCCAGGCGATATAGCCCAGCCCAATTGCGTTCAAGATGAAAGCGCCCACATATCCCAGGTGTGGCGGCAGGAGTGCCAGCGGCACAAAGGGAAGGAGTGCCCAGGGAGCGTTGTATACAGGGTAGTCATATGGTGACTGGCCAGACAGCATCGCCAATGCTGCGGGCCGGTACGCCCCGACCCAGTCCACACCCATCCAGCGCGGAAGTCCATAGTAAAGAGTGACAATTAGGCACAAAAGCAGAAGCGTTAGCAGGAGCAGTTTTCGCAACAAAGGAAGACCTACAACCGGACGAGATGCAAGAGAGTTTGCTTCCATTGTATCCATTCAATGAATTCTACGCGACATCATGCATTATGGTTGCTTTCGCCCCTTCCAACCCATTACAAACCTCCGGCCAATTTGCAATCAGGAATCCAGGGAAAGAGCCTGCTTGAAGGCGAAGAAGCAGAATACTACCAACGCGCCTGGAACGGCAAGTGCATGCCGCTGGCTATTCGCGAGCGAGAATGGTCGCTGTCCGGTCTTGATATACGATTTCCCATCCCAGCTCCTCCTGAAGTGCATCCGCCAAAGGTTCGTTGGGCCGGATGATCGCCCAGGTGATATCGTATTTGTTAAGAATGCTTTGCCAACTTTCATCCAGGATTTTCACTTTCTCGTATTCACGGGTCAGCTCCTCGCCGTAGATATGAGTATGCCCATCCATAAAAATTTGATGAGCAGGCCATAACTCGAGCAGCAGGTAGCCGCCCCAATCGAATTCGTTGAACATATGGCCGCTCTGTGGATGCTTCCGGAGCCATGCCACGGCCTCAACTGGAAAGAAGGAACTGCTAAATATATTTTGTTTATCCCCGGAGGAGACTGTTGGGCCGGAACGAAAAAGCAGGGTGAACGTTATGATTATGACAAGCAGCCAGACCACTCCGTTTGACGAGGAGTTGATCTTCTGGATATTTCTTTCGGCTGTAAACCATCGGCTTTGAGGATATTCCCCTTGCGTCCATCTCGCAAATGCTCTTGCAGCCAGGGGCGCGACGACAATCCCGAACAGGGGAATCATCCGGCTGGTATAGAGCGCGAGCGCTGTAAAGGACGCGGCCAAAAGTATGTCGGTCCACGCGAATCTTCTGGATGTGCGGCCAAGTCCCATGATGAGAAGAATAAGGATCAGGAGGAAGGGCCAGGTCTCTGGCATATGAAAATCCGCCGACTGGTATTCCGGGATTCTGGAGGTTATATAAGTGTTACTGCCTAAAGATGCGATGGTTGTCCAAATGTGGATCCCGGAGGGGGAGACGAGCGTGGCCGACAGAGAGAGCACTCCGCCCCTCATGAGAGCTTTCCCTTTTG
>DASTFG010000429.1:0-8521 GCA_035708785.1 Anaerolineales bacterium | reverse complement strand
TGCAGGCAGGCTTGATCGAGTTCGAGACCGTTCCGCTCAGAGCCTATCCCGGCTTCGCGCGCCTGTTCGCCGCGGGACATGCCAGGCAGTAATTCTTGGTGACAGGCTGCTCGTCTACTCGATGATCACCCGGTCAGTGTTCATCGACCGGCAGATCAGGCGCAGAAAACGAAACAATCAGGGAGAGTTCATCGTTATAGATTGCAGCGGGCGTGGTGCCAGACCTCATGTGGCAGCCTGATCCCTGAAGTGAACAGCTGACAGATTGAAGGGACGAAGGCGCACCGTTCATGGTTTGACCATGGCAATATCCAATCTTGGGAAGCAGGAACTATATGCAGATGAATTTTGAGCAGGGCCGCAAGGCATTTGTGGTCATGAATCCGGTCTCAGGCATACTGGAGCCCGACGAAAAGCGCCAGACCATCAAATCCGTTCTGGACGGGCGCAGTATTCCGTTTGAGATCTATGAAACCACCGGCGAGGAAGATATCAGGCAGGTCGTCAGCGAGGCCGTTGAAAAAGGTTTTGGAGTCTTTTTTGCGGTCGGCGGGGATGGGACCATGGCTGCCGTGGCCAGCGGCCTGGTGGGCACACAGATACCGCTGGTTGTCGTGCCGACCGGCACCTGGAATGCCCTGGCGCGCAACCTGGATATCCCTCTCGAAATGGACCAGGCCCTTGAACTGATGTTCCAGGAACACAGCATCCGGGTGATCGACGTCATGCAGGTGGGGGATAATTTCCATCTCTTGAATATCAGCACCGGGGTGGGTTCCCTGGCGATGCGGGATGTGGAACGAGAGCAGAAACAGCGCTTCTGGGTGTTTGCCGATCTGTGGGTGGCTATGGTCCAATTGCTGGGTTTTCAGTCTTACCGGTTTGAGGTCACGATCGACGGTCAACAAACAAGTTTCCGGGCTCTGGAAGTGATGGTTGCCAACAGTAAGATCCTTGGCGTGAAGGCGGTTCAGCTCGACCCTTCCATCCGCATGGATGATGGAAAGATCAACGTCTGCCGGCTGCAGGCGAATAACCTGCTCGATGTGCTGGACCTCACGATGAAGATGCTGCGCGGCAGACAACGGGGAGATCCGAAACTGCTTTGTTTTGAAGCGCGGGACAAAGTGATGATCCGCGCCCGAAAAAAACTGCCGGTGCAGGCCGACGGCGACCTGATCGGCCAGCTCCCGGTACTGATCAAAGTGCGTCCAAAAGCCCTGCATATTGTGACGCCTCCCCTCGCCGACGTATGAATCCTGCGGGTGTGCACGTCCGCCAGGATATATCTACATCTGTATCTCTCGTTTGTAACTCGATGCATACACATGAGACTGGCCAGGTGTTATCCTGAAGGATGGAAGTTTTCGAATTCCGCTCGCCCGGTTTTTCAGGAAAACTTTTCCTACACATTCCCCCAAGCGACATCTTTGGCCGTGTGGCAGGAAGATAAGAGGAAAACCAAGATGAACGATAAGAACAAGAAAAAAGAAAAGCAAGAGACAACCATCGATCCGTATACCGGCGAAGAGGTGCCTGTCCCGGAGGATGCGGGCCAATTTATCGAGATCGTCCCAAGCGAGACAGATGACCGCGAGGGCGAAAATTATCTCCTCGAAGAGGAAACCAGCATGGATCACCTCGCGGCAGATGAAAATGCCGACGAGGTCGATGACCTGGCGGCCAGCTACACAGAGGATAAGGATATCGAAGACGATTTCGAAGAGCGGCAACAGCTGGCCGTGGGGGGACGAAAGGTTTTAGAAGAGGAATTGGAGCAGCATCATTCTCAATCGCCGGACCTGTCTGCAGGCGATCTCGACGCCGACTGGCAGAGAGCCAACCAGGTCGGCGAGGAAGCCGTAGGCGGGAGCGTTGCCACGCCCGATCAGGACATCGTCGAGGAACTGGGGGAGGCGGTGGGCTTGACCTACGATGATAATGAGCCTCTGGGCGTTGATGACAAGCTGGAGGAACGCGATCGCAACCGTTGGGAGCTAAACCCTGAATCTGCCGACGACGAGAATGAGGATGAATCTGAAGACCGCAGCGAGGAATAGGTGAGGAGTTTTTTTTACGGTCCAGGAGACAAAGAGTGAATTTCAGGACAAGATCAGTACTCAACTGTTGGAAATCGAGGAAAAAATCTCAGACATAAACTCGGCCATGAGAGAACGTGGGTTAGAAGGCAGGCCAGTTTCCGCGGAGGAGCTCGCAGGACTTAAAGACAGGCTCGCCGAAGCGCGAGCAAAATTGAACGACATCTCGAATTCATCCGAGCACGTCTGGCAGGACCTCCGCTTCGATCTGGAAGAGGTTGTGTACGAGCTGAACCAGGCCGTGGATGAGGCGCTGGGGCTTTCACGGTGACGTGAAGGGGCCATGAAGTGAGCTTTACTCAGGTACCAACCGAAGGCTCAACTTTTCGAAAGCCCTCCCAGACGTGTGAATCCCATTTCTCGGAAAGGTTTTGTGAATCGAGTGCACCATTTGCCTTCATCACCTGTTCGACTGTTGCCTTTTGAGAATCATCGGCATTCACAACCAGTAAAATTCCGCCGCGGTGTATCCCCGTCGAAGAAATCCTTGCATTTTCCCGGGATGTAAAAAGACGGATTGCTGCGCCCAAGATGGCGCCGGCCAGCCCGCCGGATGCAATAAAATGAAAAAGCCCAATCGCCTCCAGGAAGGGCTCTCTGGAGAAGTCGGGTCTGACACTCGGGACGATGACCTCGCCAAAACCTATCAGGGCGCCGATGATGCCGGCGATGGTGCCCCCGACAATTGCGCCAATCAGCGCGCTGAGGCCAATTTCCAAAGGGGAGACACGATGCTCCTCGTTCAGAGGAACGCTCTTCTTATGCTCCCACATCGTAATTTCTCCACCGTCAAAGCCAGCTTCCTGTAAGGCTTTATAGGCATGTTCAGCTTGTGCCTTTTGTTTGAATAAGCCACCGATAGAAATTTTCATAGTACCTTCCGTTCTGGTCGCCATCAGGAACGAGATCAAGGGCTGGGTTAAGTCATTTAAAGCATATCAGGTATCTTATAAGAGTCCATAAACCGTGATACAGGAGACAGGTATATTTTTGGATATATATAAGATGCGGCAGCAAGGCGTTTAAATCCGGGCAGACCCATAATAAACAGGCGGCCAAAACCGTTATATTTGATAAGGATGACGGGCCCGCTATTTTGTGGAATAAGTGGACTTATCGATCCTTATATTCCTTTTGCGAGGTTTTGATCATGGAATTTACCGAGAAAGTTGCTTTGGTCACGGGCGGCGCCTCCGGGATCGGACAAAAATGCGCCGAGTTTTTTGCCCGCGAGGGGGCAAAGGTTGTCATCGCCGACTTCGATGAAAAAGACGGAAAGGAAACCGCCGCGCGGCTCGAGAATGCCGGCAGCGAAGCTGTCTTTATCAAGACAGATGTTACCGATCCTGAAGATTGCCAGGCCATGGTGCGTAAGACGATAGAGACCTTCGGCCGTCTGGATTATGCCTGCAACAATGCGGGAATTGGCGGCGAAGCAAACCGGACCGCCGATTACACGGTCGAAGCATGGCAAGGAGTCATCAATGTAAATCTTTCAGGTGTCTTCTACTGCATGAAATATGAGATCCCGGAAATACTTAAGGCAGGCGGTGGTGCGATCGTCAACATGGCGTCCATTCTGGGAAAGGTCGGTTTTGCCAATTCGCCGGCGTACGTGGCGGCCAAACATGGGGTCGTCGGCCTGACCGAAACCGCCGCGCTCGAGTATAGCAAGGACGGGATCCGGGTCAATGCCGTTGGGCCGGGCTTTATCAGCACCCCTCTGATCTCCGCGCTCGAAGAGAACAAGGAGACGGAGGATATGCTGATCTCGCTGCACCCGATCGGCCGCTTGGGGCAGCCGGAAGAGGTGGCCGAACTGGTCATCTGGTTGTGTTCAGATAAAGCCTCCTTCGTCACCGGAGCGTATTATCCGGTTGATGGAGGCTACCTGGCTCGCTGATTTTGAGGATGCTTATCGGGCAGCAAGAAGGAGAACCATGATGAGATTCAAAAAAGGGGCTGAAGTGTTTTCCGGACAGGGCGAAAAGATCGGTACCCTAAACCGGGTTATCCTGGATCCACGGACAAGGGAAGTCTCCGATCTGGTTGTCGGAAAGGGATTCCTGTTCAAGACCGATAAAGTGATTCCGGTTACGCTGGTCGATCTTGACGTGGAGGACCGCATCGTCCTGAAAAAGACCAACCAGGATATCCTGGACGATTTCCCGAATTTTGAGACAACCTACTATATCCCGGTAAACGACCCGGATGATCCCTATCAACCGGATATAGAAGCGTCCTATTGGTACCCGCCTGTTCACCCCGAATTCAAAACGGGTGACGTTCTCCCCGAACCGGATTTCATATCCGAGACGACAGAGGATATTCCCGAGCACATGGTCGCCCTGCAGCAGGGTGCCCGCGTGATCAGCCGAGATGGGAACCATGTCGGGAATGTGGAAGAAATCATCGCCGAGTCTCCAGACCACCGCATCACCCACTTCGTCGTGAGCGCAGGCTTCCTGCTCAAAGAGCGTAAGCTGGTGCCCGCCGTCTGGATCGCGCAGGTGGACGAGCAGGAAATTCATCTGACCGTTGAGTCGGGTGTATTTGAGCACCTTCCCGAGTATCAGACTCCGGATTGAAAATCATGGGTGCCTCAGGCAGATGATCTTCCGGGGATCTAGAAATGCAAAAGGAGAGTTGAATGCAGTTTAAAAAAGGAGTACACGTAATTTCCAATGATGGAGCTAAGATAGGGATACTCGAGCGCGTGATTACCGATCCGAAAAGCGATTCGGTCACGCATCTGGTCATCTCCAGGGGTTTGTTGATCAAAAAGAGAAAGAAGATCCCCGTCTACTGGTTGGGGAATGTGTCCGAAGACCAGCTTCATCTTTCTGTTGGAGCCTGTTTATTCAATTGCCTGCTCGATTTCCGCCCTGAAAGCAACTCGGTGAAGTAGCGAAGCCTATGGGAAAGTCAGATTTTTATGTCGAGTTTTATAGCGAGGTATCCTATGTCGGTGATGAGCTCCGACTCGAGGCAGAGCGCCGGATCACGGAACTGACCGAAGGGCGCTCCGATCTCATCGGAGCTTCCGTCGCGCTGGAGAACATCGTCGAAGCAGAAACCCCGTACCGGTATCAGGTCAGGATCATCCTGTATAAAAGGCCGGAAGATATTGTCGTGGTTAAAAAGGAGGCCGAGCCTATGGCCGCGCTCGGAAGCGCGCTCGATACCCTGGAGAGACAAGTGCACGAGACCCGCGAAAAGCTGGACACAGCCCATTTCAAACGGGCCCAGGACACCGAAAAGATCGTGGATGAGTTAAGTGCCGAGGAGCTATATGCGGCTTATGCCAGAGACGCGGATCCGGCAGAACTGCTCAGGGAGGGACGCACAAAACTTGCCGCGCAACTGATGGTCGAAGAAGGCTTTGATGAAGAGGCGGCTTATTATGCGGCTGATGAAATCCTGTCAGTCGCGCTAAGGCGGACTGAAAACCCATAACAATCTGCGCATCAATCCTATTCCTCCCTCAATGTGACATAACAATTCTCTTTCTTATCCTGAATAGCCTGTTTATATACCTGTACCATCTTCTTGCCTAAATGATCGATGTCAAACGATCTGGCTTTTTTCAATGCCTTGGCCTGGAATTTCTTCATCTCGTGAGGATTGGAGAACATTTTGATAATCGAGGCAGCCAGGGCTTCCGGATCATTTTTGACAAGCAATCCCTCTTTGCCATGCTCGACGATATCGTGCGTGCCAGTTCCGTCCACGGCCACAACGGGTAACCCGGCCGCCATGGCCTCGATCGTAACCAGTCCCTGGGTTTCGGTCACCGAAGCAAAACTGAACAAATCGGCGGCTTTCAGATAGGTCGGGATCTCTTCGAAGGAAAATTTGCCGGTAAAGGTGACACGTTCAGCGATTCCCAACTCCCTTGCCAGGTGTTCCAGATCCTCCCTTTCCGGGCCATCGCCAATCAACACTAATCTCATATCGCGGTGCTTGGCATACACCCGTGCGGCCGCACGAAGCAGTGTCTCCCAGTTTTTCTCGGGAGCCAACCGCCCAATGGAAACGATGACCTTGTCATCCTGCCAGCCTTCATTCTGGCGCAAGGCCCTCCCGTCGGCGCGCAGGAACGGCTTCAGATCCGTGCCGGTGGGGATGACCGTATAGCTATCTTCCAAGCCGTAGTCCCTGATCAGAATTTCCTTGATGCCTTCGGAGGGAATGATAATATGCTGGCACTTACGCATAAAAACCTTTAGCCAGTTATGAATCGCGTTTTTTAGGAAATCCTGGATGGCCTCCTGCAGGATGGGAACATAATGAGTGTATTCCCAGTACTGGGTGTGAAACGTAAATACCAGCGGGACATTGAGGTCCGCCGCCTTGTTAGCTGCCGTCTGGCCCAGCAGGAACGGGTGATGCGTGTGGATTACGTGCAGCTTCAGGGTGGGGAGCAACTGGTCCACAAAGGGTGAGACAGGGATGACTGTAGGGATATCGCCCTGGATGGGCAGCGTTAATGTTGGATACCGAAAGACGAATGGCTCCTCATCCCTGTATTCGTTCGCCGATTGGGCAAAAATAAAAACAATATGGCCTTGTTTCGTAAGTATTTGCCGGAAGGAGGCCATGGATCGAACGACCCCGTTAACCACCGGGTGGTAATAGTTGGAAAAAAAGGCAATCCGCAGGGGCTTCATTCCGACCTCGGGTTGAGCAGGGCCAGGATATCTGTCTCCCCTTGCTCGCTTCCAAATATATGCAGGGCATAAATAATCATACCTGCATTCCAGGACAGAGGCGACTCAGTCTTGTACCACATGCTGGAGAGCGGCTCACCGTCCGGGCGGTGAACCTCGTTTACCTGCTTATCCCGAACGATCACTGCCGTAATGCGTGCGACGAGTTCATGAGCCTCGTCCATATGCCCGGTCTTTACCAGCGCAATCACATGCCATGCGCCGATCCAAAGCCAGGACGCGTCTGTATGGTAATTTGGCACCCTGCCCAACAGGTTTTCCAGCGCGATCAACTCGACCGGATACGAGGGGTAGACCACTCGGGTTGGTACGGGTTCGGCCATTCCTGCCTCCTCCATAATCCTGAGAATGCTCTCCGCCTGTCGAGTCGTAGCCAGCCCCCAGGCAATGGCAAGCAGGTTCCCATCGCTGCTCAATTGGTGCAGCTTGTCGCTGGTCACAAAATAGCCCAGATCCGGATGCCAGAACTGTGTATGTATAGCATGTGAGACCTTATCTGCTTCGCTTGCATATCGTGCGCTTTCTTCGTGCAGCTCTAAGCTCGCAGCGGCCCGTGCCATTTCTGTTAAAGCCTTCCAATAGATGACATTGGTATACAAGACATGGCCTCGGCGGGCAATCGAATCCGCCCAGTCTGCAAATGCCCCCTGGTGCAAAAGAGCGTCTTCGGGGAAGGTATGATGATTTTTCAGCCATAGCATGGCCCGTTGTAACTGCTCCCAGTGCGTTTGGAGGAATGCTTTATCTTTCGTTTCCTCCGTATAGGCCAGTACAGCGATGACCAGGATTCCCTGACCATCCAGGGATGGTGCTCCATGCCCACTGATATATTTAGGTCTTAAGATGGTCTCGATCGGCTGTTCACGTCCCAGGAAGGAGTGGAGAAAGCGGGTGATATGGTGGACCGAGTGCAACTTTACAGGCAACTGGCCCTCCGAAGTCTGGTGCCACAGAAAGCCTTCCAGCGTTTCTTTCACGGTATCGTACAGTTTTAGTGCAAGCAGTCCATAGGCGGCAAACCCGAAGTCGCGGGCCCAGCTCTCGAAGAAATTGCGATAACCTGCGTGCAGAATCTTTTTGCTCAGGCTGTTTGTCAGGTGTCGGGTCTGGATGGCAGAGCGCAAGTTCTCGGTGGCAATAAACATGGCCAGTGCTTCCCGGGTCTCGAACTCATCCTCGCTAAACTCAATTGCTTTGGATATCAGGCGCGGGCGCCTCAGGATGCCGCTGAAATACTGATAGGTGAGCAGGGAGGTCATACCGATCAGGGTTCCGAACAAGGCTCCGCTCCAAAAGCCGAGCCGTTCCGTTGCGCCTTGCATCTGCTTTGTCATTATTTCCGAGTCATGACCGCCAAGCGGCATTCACGTCTATTTCGTTGACGACACTGGTCACCCCCTCGACGTCCCTGACAACGGCTTCAATCGCATCGCGGGCATCAATGGATGGAGCTGTACCCGTGAGGGTAATCACACCGTTGTTATCGAATACTTCGACGCCGTACTCCTTTGTACGCGGGTCGTTCATCAGCGCGTTTTGTATTCTGGTGGAAAGATCGTCCATGGTCTGGTTCATTTTACATCAAATCCTTTCTGTTTCCGGTTACTTCCATCAATTGGTGCAGCTTACCCTGGGTGAACAGGTCCATCCGTAACACTCCTTTCTGAGGGTTGCGCCGCCAGGGCGTTTTTG
>DASTFG010000428.1:0-2532 GCA_035708785.1 Anaerolineales bacterium | reverse complement strand
CGGCCCCTCTCGTAGGATCCGGATCGTCTCGCCGGAGCAATCCACGACGGTGGATGGCAGACCACCGGGCGTTCTCCCGCCATCGATGATCAACCCAATCCGTCCATGCAGCTGTACGAATACCTCCTTGGCCGTCGCCGGGCTCGTCTGCCCCGATAAATTCGCGGAGGTCACAGCCATCGGACCGGCGGCGCGCAGGAGGGCGCGGGCGATTTCATGATCCGGCACGCGGACGCCAATCGTCGAAGTGGCCGAGACTGCATCCGGGAGTTCGGGCCGTTTGGGGACTAGGATCGTCAGAGGTCCAGGCCAGAAGCGGGAGGCAAGTACCTGGGCGTTTTTCGGGATCTCTACGGCGACCTTCTCCAAATCTCCAATGTCGCCGACTAATATGGGAATTGCTCTTTCGGTCGGGCGATCTTTCGCCGTGTAAATGGATTCCACTGCTCTGCCGTCGAAGGCAAGTGCCCCAAGGCCGTAAACAGTATCTGTCGGAAAGGCAACCAGCCCGCCGGCGCGCAAGATCTGGAGCGCACGCGCAATGGCATCGGGGGCATCTGCCGGAAGGATAGCGGTTTTCATATGGCGCTACAAGATGATTTCTAAGAGTCGATCCTGCCCGGCGAGATCCTGATGCAGATGAATGCTCGCCTCCGAAAACAGACCGCAGGCTAGATTATGTGCTTGCTCGCCGCGCGTGGCTTCGATTTCCAAAAGGATCACGCCGTCGGGCGTGAGCCATCTGGGGGCGAGGTGCAGCAGGCGGCGAATGACCTGAAGTCCGTCTGAGCCGCCATCGAGGGCCAGGGTCGGTTCGCGCCCATAGATGGGGAGGCAGCGCAGCGTCTCGCTGGGGATGTAGGGGAGATTGGCGCAAATCAGGTCAAAAGCCCTCGCCTCCAGCCCCGCCATGGATCGCGCTGAGCAGAGCGCCAGCGGAAACGGAGCGGGGAGTAAATCGCATTGGACAAAGTCGATTCGATCGATCACACCGAACTTGAGCGCGTTTTCCCGCGCCACCTGAAGAGCCTCATGAGAGATATCCGTTGCGAGCAGGCGCGCATCCCGAAGGTGGACAGCAAGGCTGACAGCAATCGCTCCCGAGCCGGTGCCAACATCGGCAATTGTCCGTCTACCTGGATTTTCGTTTAACCATGAGATCGCTTTTTCGACCAGCAGCTCGGTCTCAGGACGAGGAATCAGGACATCGGGCGTGATATCGAATTCCAGGCCAAAGAACTCCCAGTGGCCAAGCACATAGGGCAACGCCTCGCCGCCTTCTAGTCGCGCGAGAGAGTCAGCCAGTTGTTTCTGTTGTGCGTCGGTCAGAGGCAGCTCTGCGTGAGCCAGGACCCAGGTGCGCGGCTTATCGAGGATTTGGGCAAGTAAGACGGAGGCATCCAGGGCTGGTGTATCGCTGATCGGAGTGAGGCGCGTTGTGATCTCCGAGAGAAGGGTGGTCATTTGACGTTTCGTTTGCAGGACGATGGCCCCTCCACCTGTCGCGGCTCAGGCATCCTCGACCCCGCTCGCGGCGAGACGTTCCGCTTCGTCGCGCGTCGAGAGCTCCTCGATGAATTCGCCGATCCCGCCATCCATCACGGCGGGCAGATTGTAAATGGACAGACCAAGGCGGTGGTCGGTCACGCGGTTTTGGGGATAATTGTAGGTGCGAATCTTCTCCGAACGTTCGCCTGTTCCCACCTGCGAACGGCGGTCCGCTTCAAGCTCAGATCGCCGTTTTGCTTCTTCCATCTCGTACAGTCGGGCCCGCAGGATGCTCATAGCACGCATTTTATTCTGCAGCTGCGATCGTTCATCCTGGCACGTAACGACAATGCCGGTCGGCTTGTGATACAGGCGCACGGCCGTCGAGTTCTTCTGCACATTCTGACCACCCGCGCCCGACGAGCGATAGACTTCGATCTCGATATCGCCTTCGGGGATGTCGATTTCGACCTCATCTACCTCCGCCAGCACCGCCACGGTGGCGGTCGAGGTATGGATCCGGCCCTGCGCCTCGGTGGCCGGGACGCGTTGGACGCGGTGCACGCCCGATTCATATTTGAGCTTCGAGTACGCGCCCTTGCCGCGGATTTCGAAGATCACTTCTTTGTAACCGCCTACGCCAATGGCGTTTTCAGAAAGGATCTCGGATTTCCACCTCTGCATGTCTGCATAACGCGTATACATGCGGAACAGGTCACCGGCGAAGATCGCGGCTTCATCGCCGCCTGTCCCGGCGCGGATTTCCATGATCACATCCCTTTCATCGCGGGGGTCTTTCGGAACGAGAATGCCCTTGATCTCCCGTTCAAGGATTTCGATCTTTGGCTCAAGCTCGCCAACATCCGATTCGGCCAGGGCTACCAGTTCCGCGTCTTTCTCAGATTCGAGGATGACTCTCGCCTCCTCTAAACTCTTTACTGCCCGGCGGTATTCGCGGGCCTTCTCGACAATCAACTCGAGGTCCACCCGCTCCTTGTTGATCTCGGCGGCGCGTTGATAGTCATTGCCAACCGCCAGCATCTC
>DASTFG010000427.1:0-9767 GCA_035708785.1 Anaerolineales bacterium | reverse complement strand
CGATGTAGATCTCTGGCTCCAGGAGAAGCTCTTCCGCCTGCCTAATCTGGACGAGGGTTCACTTTTTCCGGAACAACCCGCGCTGCCGGGGATGCAGCGCGCACTGAAAACTGGAAAGGTGCTTACAAAACAAAAGCGAGGCAAGAACAGCGCTTCAGGTGGGACCTGGGCGGCGATCCCAATTATTGAGCAGGGGCTCAGCCTGGGCGCTCTACAGGTCAGCCGGAAGAATGGGCCGGAGTTCAAGCAGGAAGAGCTCGAATCGCTGGAGCGCCTGGCCGGCGTTGTTGCCGTGAGTTTGATTGTATCTCATCGCCTCGCCGTAGAACGCTTCAGGCTCAATCAATTAAATCTGGTGCGCGAGGTCAGCGCACAGATCGCCAATGTCCTGAAGGTGGACGAGCTTGCCAGCCGCGTGACCGCACTGATCCAGCAGACCTTTCACTATTACTATGTTGCCATCTTTACCCTGCGTGAGGGTTCCACCTCGCTGCGGTTCCGGGCCAGTGCCATGGCTCCCCGCCCGGGCAAGCGCAAGGCCAAGGTTGCCCTGGATGTTGAGCTCGGCCAGGGGCTGATTGGGGAGGCTGCTGCCCGGGGCGAACGCATCCTCGTGGGGGATGTCCGGCAGGATCCGCGTTACCGCTTTATCGATAGTTTGCCTGAAACGCACTCGGAGGTGGTTCTGCCTCTCAAAATCGGGGAGCGTGTACTCGGCGTGCTCGATGTGCAGGGCGATCAGGTACATGCCTTCCATCCCAACGACCTGCTCATCCTGGAAGCTCTGGCCGATACGGTTGCACGGGCCGTAGAAGGCGCGCGCCTGTACAGTGACCTGCGCCGCCGGGCTGATCAACTGGCGCTGGTCGCCGAGGTCAGCAAGAGTGTCAGCTCTTCACTGGATCTAAAGATCCTGATGAACAATGTCGCGGAACTGATTCATGAGCGATTTGGCTATCTCTATGTGCACCTGTTTACCGTGCACGGTAACCGGCGGCTGATCGAGTATCAGGCCGGGAGTGGGACGCGAAGTAAGGACCTGGAAGGATTCACTCTGCCCCTCGATGATCCGGAAGGGATCATCCCCTGGGTGGCACGCGAAGGTCAGACAGTGCTTGCGAACGATGTGAAGAAAGATAAGCGTTATCGACCTTCACCTCTTCCCCCTGAAAATACCCGCTCGGAGCTGTGTGTACCTCTTCTGTATGATAACGAAGTGGTCGGCGTGCTGGATATCCAGTCTGACAAGCGTAACGCGTTCTCAGAAGACGATCGCCTGATCTTCGAAGCGGTGGCCGACAACATCGCGGCCGCTATCCATAACGCGGATCTGTACCGGTCAGAGCAATGGCGGCGGCAAGTGGCAGACAGCCTCCGTGAGGTCGCGGGTCTGATCTCGGCGGATGCAGGCGTTGATGATGTGCTGGAGGCCATTCTCTCCGAGCTGGATCGCAACCTGCCCGTGGACATTTCCGCCATCTGGCTCTTGGAAGATGATGAGTTATATCTGGCTGCCTGCCATAACTGTGATGAATCTGCGCTCGAGCAGGCATTGTACGACTCGCCGGATGCCTACGAAAGATTAATGAACGCGCTCTATTCGGAGAAGCCGCTTTTGCGAAAGGCCGCCGAGCCGATGTGGATCACCGGTCTGATTGCCGGCTTCGATCAGGATTATTCCGGTCTCGCCGTTCCAATGCGATTGGGCGAGCAGCCGCTGGGAGTAATTACGCTCAGCCACCGCACACCGGGCAGGTACGGTCACGAAGCTCAGGCGATGACCACCACCTTCGCGAGTTACGCTGCGGTCGCGATCGAGAACGCCCGGCTGTATGATGTTGCCCAGGAGCAGGCGTACGCCTCGGCGGCGTTATTGCAGGTCGCGCAGGCGGTCGTCAGTCTGAATGACCTCGACGAGATCCTCGGAACGATCATCCGTATTCTCCCCATCCTGGTGGGTGTGGAGCGTGTCGCCTTGTATCAATGGAACACGGAAGATCAGGTTTTCCGTCCTGCCCAGCAGTATGGTTTCGATGAACGGGATGAGATGGCTTTCTGGAATCGCTCGTTTTCGCCCGGTGAATTTGCTTTTCTGGATTCGTGTCGCGATGAGACAGGTTTGCGTGCCTGCCAACTCGAGGGCGAGCGCGGCCTGGATGCATGGATTTCTCTGGACCCTTCAAAAGAAGTCAATCTTGGCAACGCTGAAGCCTTCTTGTTCGCCGTGCCGATTGCGGTCAGGGACGATCTGTACGGTGTGATGCTGATCGAGGAAGCCCCGGGCGGACTGCGCTTCCGTGCCCGCCGGCTTGAGATCATTACGGGCATCGCGCAGCAGGCCGCGCTGGCAATTCAGAATGACCTCCTGCAAAAGGAAATGGTCCTGCGCGAGCGGCTCGAGACCGAAGTGCAACTGGCGCGCCAGATCCAGCAGACGTTCCTCCCCGAGTCACTGCCCCAATTTTCGGATTGGGACCTGGCCGCGCGCTGGAAGACGGCCCGGCAGGTAGGCGGCGATTTCTACGATGTGTTTCACCTCCCGAATAGGGGACTCGGCCTCTTCATCGCGGATGTCGCCGATAAAGGCGTCCCTGCTGCCCTCTTTATGGCGCTGACGCGGACCTTGGTGCGCGCCGCCGTGGTCGAGACCGCCTCTCCGGCTGAGGCGTTGAAGCGCGTCAATGAGCTTTTAGTGCCCGATACCAAGCAGGGAATGTTCGTTACAGCAGTGTACGCTGTGCTCGATTTGGATCATAACGACTTGACCTATGTCAACGCGGGACACAACCCGCCCCTCTGGATCAAGTGTGATGGCACTGTGGAGCGCCTGACGCGTACCGGTGTGGCTCTCGGTGCCGCGGAGGATGTGAAATTCGAGCAGCGCACGATTCCACTTCAACCGAACGATAATATCCTGCTCTACACGGATGGATTGACCGAATCCTTCAATTTGGACGGCGAATTTTTCGGCGAAGAACGCCTGATCGAAGCGATCACGGCGAATCAGTGCGCGTCCGCGTCTGACCTGCTGGATATGGTTGAAAAGGCCCTGCTCAACTTCGTGAAGGACATGCCTCCCGCCGACGACCTGACGATGCTAGTCTTGAGGAGGGTGTAACCGTTGCGCAGTTGGATGGATGGTTTCGCAGCTGATCAAAACGTGAGGTATCCTGATGTATACGTCTGAAGGCAAGAAAATCATTTCCACCGGGAAGGCGCCAAAAGCGATCGGGCCGTATTCCCAGGCCGTCTGCTTCGAAAACCTGGTCTTTACCGCCGGGCAGGTCGGACTTGACCCGGCCACAATGGAACTCGTCGAGGGGGGCGTGGAAGCGCAGACGCGACAGGTGCTGACCAATCTCCAACACGTGCTCGAATCGGCTGCCTCGGGTCTGAACTTCGTGGTCAAAACCACGGTTTTTTTAAAGGATCTGAGTGACTTTGCCAAAATGAATTCTGTTTATGCTGAGTTCTTCCCCGAAAATCCGCCGGCGCGCAGCACGGTTCAGGTCGCGGCGCTGCCCAAAGATGCGCTTGTTGAAATCGAATGTGTGGCGCTGGTCAACCCCCGCCGCGGGGATTAATGGCCCTTCCTGAACGCCCGGTCGGGGGATTACCGGAAGGTGCAAAAGTGACTCTCCCGAAATCCGAGTTACGCATTATCATTATAGGTCGCTACGCGTAGTTCAGACCATGTCACCCAAAGTTTCCATTATTGTCCCCTGTTATAACGAGCAATCCACGATTTGTTTGCTGCTGGAGGCTCTGTACGAGCAGACGTTTCCGCGCGCCGAGATGGAAGTGATCATCTCGGATGGCGGCTCCAAGGATGGCACCCGGGATGCCATTGCAGGGTTCCAGAGGAAATATCCCGACCTGGCCGTCCGGGTGATGGACAACGCCCTCCGTTCCATCCCCTCGGCTCTAAACAATGCCATTGAGGCAGCGCGCGGCGAGTTCATTATCCGGCTCGATGCGCACTCAAAGCCGCATCCCGATTACGTAGCAAACTGCCTGGCCGCACATGTCAATGGGCGCGGGGACAACATCGGCGGTGTCTGGGAGATTCGCCCGGGCCGCAGGGGCTGGATTCCGGAATCCATCGCCGTCGCGGCCGCCCATCCGCTCGGGGTAGGGGACGCGCTCTACCGCCATGCCAGCCGCGCCATCGAGGTGGATACGGTCCCGTTTGGTTCGTTTCGTCGCGCACTGATCGGAAAGATAGGCCGCTTCGATGAAACCCTGCATACCAACGAGGACTATGAGTTCAATGTCCGGGTGCGCAAGGCGGGCGGCAAGGTCTGGCTCGATCCTTCCATCCGGTCGGTCTACTTTGCCCGTGCGACGCTTCCCGACTTGGCACGCCAGTACTGGCGCTACGGCTACTGGAAGTGGCTCATGCTCCGCCGCTACCCAAACACTCTTCGCTGGAGGCAAGGCCTGCCTCCATTGTTTGTGCTAAGCCTGCTTGGGTTGAGTCTTCTCTCGTTTTTTACACCGCTGGCGGGCTGGCTGCTCGCAGCGGAACTACTCATTTATTTTTTTTCACTCTTCGCTGCAGGCCTTCAGGTAGTTTGGCGCCAGCGCAAGCTGTCCGTGCTGTTCGGCTTTCCGCTGGCGGTTGCTGTCATGCACCTTGCCTGGGGCAGCGGTTTTCTATGGAGCCTGCTTACGTATCGCAGCACCTCCCTGCGGTTCCGGCCCAGTGAACACCGCTTGATCTTGTTCTTCGGAGACCTGGTGATGGGGCTAGCGTCGGTCGTCAGCGCGATCTACACCTGGATCGAATATAACCGCTACGTCTTGATCAATATCGAAGGAGTTCGGCCGCGCAGGGTTCCAGATTTTGTCGATGTGCCCAATTGGTTTTATTTCCTACCACTCATCTGGACCTTCCTGTTGGTCGATCTCTATGAACCGCATGTTGCCGGAAACGGCCGCAAAACGATTCGAGGCATTGCCATCGCAGCTTTTGTAGGATTTGTAGCCTACTCTGTCATTTTCCTGGTCAGTCCGGAACCGGGATCCCTGCCTCGCGTCGGATTCGGCGCGTTCCTGCTATACGCGTCCCTCCTCACCCTGACCTGGCGCGCCTTATTTATACGCCTCTACAAAACGACGGGCCAGATGCGCCGGGTCCTGGTCGTCGG
This sequence comes from Anaerolineales bacterium, assembly GCA_035708785.1. Taxonomy (GTDB): domain Bacteria; phylum Chloroflexota; class Anaerolineae; order Anaerolineales; family Villigracilaceae; genus Defluviilinea. Next base: position 4,617 of record DASTFG010000427.1, on the reverse strand, counting down.
TGCCGGCCGGGCAGGACAAACCCTGGCACAGCTCTACAATGATTCATCGCCGCGTTCGTTCAATCTGGTGGGGTTCATCGATGATGACACCTCCAAGATCGGCACATCCCTCGAGGGAGTTCCTATCATCAGTTCCAGCGACCAGTTGTTACGAGTGATTGATGCCTACCGGATCTCTGACCTTGTCATTGCCATTACGGGCGCAATTCACGGGGAAACATTCCAGGCGATTCTCGAGGCACAGGAACGCGGCGTAGATGTGACACGTATGCCGATCATGTATGAGGAAATGATGGGGCGAGTGCCCATCCATTATCTGGAGTCGGATTGGATCATCCGCTCGTTTGTCGATGGTTTGCAGGTGAGCGGCTTTTATCTCTTGACCAAGCGTCTGCTTGACATTTTGGGGGCGATTACAGGCCTGCTGATTTTTATCGTGACTCTCCCGTTTCTCTCGCTGGCCGTGATCGCCGATACCGGTCTGCCAATTTTCTATTCGCAATATCGGATGGGGCGCGGCGGTTCGCTCTTCAGGATCTACAAATATCGGTCAATGTACCAGAACACAAATACTGATACACAACCCAACTTGACACTGGAGAACGATCCGCGCATTACGCCGGTCGGTAGATTTTTGCGCCGGACGCGTCTGGACGAGCTGCCTCAGTTCTGGAATGTGCTAAAAGGTGAGATGAGCCTCGTTGGGCCGCGCGCCGAACAACCTGAGCTGGTGCTTGGCTTTCAAAGACAAATCCCCTTTTATCGGGCGCGCTTGCTTGTCAAACCCGGATTGACCGGCTGGGCGCAGATCAACTACGGGTACGTGGCAAGCATCACCGAAACCGCGGTAAAGCTGGAGTATGACCTGTATTACATCAAGCACCGCACCCTCGCGATGGACTTCCAGATCATCCTGCGGACGATTGGCACGGTTTTCCGCCGCACAGGGCGATAAGATAGCTTGATGCCATGCCCATCGTTTCTCTTGCTGAGTGGAATCAATTTCTGCAAAAGCACCCGCATGCACATGTACTGCAAACCGGTGAGTGGGGGGAATTGAAATCGAGTTTTGGGTGGGATGCTGTGCGAGTGATCAGTGGGGAAGCGGGTGTACAGATTCTCTTTCGCAATTTGCCACTTGGATTCACGATTGGTTATGTTCCGAAGCCGATCATGAGTGAGCAGCTATTTCTAGCTGGTAATTCATTTTGGCAAGAGGTCGATTCGATTTGTCAACACTACCGTGCACTCTTTCTAAAACTCGAGCCTGATTTGTGGAAGGACGACAGCCTATCCAAGGTTACGAATCACCCATTACTGATTACTTCTCCCAATAATATCCAGCCTCCGCGTACAATCATGGTTAATCTTAAGGGCAGTGAAGAAGAAATCCTTGCACAAATGAAACAAAAGACCCGCTACAACATTCGCCTTGCTGAGAAAAAGGGCGTGACTGTGCGGACCTGGGAGGAGATCGAATCCTTTCATAAGATGATGCTGGTCACGGGCGAGCGCGATCGCTTTGGGATACATTCCCTGGAATACTATCGCTGTGCATATGAGTTATTCCATCCATCAGGCATGTCTGAACTACTCGTTGCAGAATATCAAGGAAAGCCGCTTGCTGCCTTGATGGTCTTCGCGCGTGGACGCCGCGCCTGGTACCTGTATGGCGCCTCCACCGACAATGAGCGTAATCGTATGCCGACCTATCTCCTGCAGTGGGAAGCCATGAAATGGGCAAGATGGCGCGGCTGTGAGGAATATGACTTATGGGGCGTGCCTGATGAAGACGAAGCCACACTCGAAGCCAATTTTGAAAACCGCCAGGATGGACTATGGGGAGTCTATCGCTTCAAGCGCGGCTTTGGCGGGGAGCTCAAACGCGCCGCACAGGCGATGGACAGAGTCTATAATCCGTTATTGTATTGGCTCTATTTGCGATTTGTCGGGAACCGGGAATAAGGCTTGGACAGCAGCATTTGGAATTCGATTGTCTCAAGACTTCCCAATCCCCATTTCTTACAAACGTATGAGTGGGGACAGGTAAAGGCGAAGTACGGGTGGACTCCGCTGTATGCGGTGTGGGACGTGGATGGCGAGTGGAAAGTGGAACGAGATTCAGACCTGCTTTCCACTTTCCACTTGCCAGCTGCTGCGGCTCTCATTCTAAAGCGCCAGATCATTCGCGCCGGCTTCGCTGCGCGTTTATCGGTTCTTTACACGCCTAGGGGGCCACTGCTGGATTGGACGAATGCCGCACTCAAGGACCGGGTTCTGGATGATTTGCAGTCCCTTGCCAAGAAACATGGTGCCATCTTTTTGAAGGTGGATCCGGATGTCTCATTGGGGACCGGACTCCCTGGAAGTGAAGCGGGTATCCCCGATCCCAGCGGGGAGGTGGTGGTATCGGAATTGAAACGCAGAGGCTGGCGGTCGTCATCGGATCAGATCCAGTTTAGGAATACAGTCGTGATCGATTTGAAACGCTCCGAAGAAGAACTGCTGGCGCGTATGAAGCAGAAGACCAGATACAACATCCGGCTGGCGCAGAGGAAAGGCGTTTCTTTGCGTGTAGGCAAACAGGATGATCTGTCCATGCTTTATGAGATGTATGCAGAGACGTCCTTACGCGATGGTTTTGTGATCCGCGATGCAGAGTATTACAGGATGGTCTGGACGACATTCATGAAAAATGCTCGGGTACCAGTCTCTAATCCCCAATTACTAATTACGGATCACGACCTCCCGGCACCATTTGTCGAACCTCTCATTGCAGAGGTCGATAACGAACCCGTTGCCGCAATCTTTGTCTTTTATTTCGCCCGACGCGCCTATTATGTCTACGGCATGTCGCGTGCATCTCATCGTGAAAAGATGCCGACATACTTATTGCAGTGGGAAGCAATGAAACGAGCAAAAGCGCGCGGCTGCCTGGAATACGATCTATGGGGCGCGCCGGATGTCTTCGACGAAACGGATTCTATGTGGGGCGTCTATCGCTTCAAAGAGGGACTTGGTGGAAAGGTTGTTCGCACGCTGGGCGCCTGGGATTTTGTACCAAATCCACTCTGGTACAAGATGTATTCAGAAGTGATCCCGCGTGTGCTGGGTGTGATGCGGGCGCGCGGGAAATCGAGAACGAAACAGCAGCTAGGAGCATAACATGCAGGAAATCCCTCGTCTGAGGTTTGCGCACCTTCCCACGCCGGTTGAAGAACTCCCGCGCCTTTCCAAGCAATTGGGCGGGCCAAGAATTCTGGTCAAACGCGACGATCAGACCGGGCTGGCCCTCGGCGGCAACAAGACTCGCAAGCTGGAGTTTCTGGTCGCCGAGGCTCTTGAACAGGGTGCAAAAATGCTGATCTCCGGCGGCGCGCTCCAGTCCAATCACTGCCGGCAGACCGCAGCAGCCGCGGCCCGCTTTGGTCTGGAATGCATCCTCGTATTAAATGGGGTGCGCGAGCGCCCAACGGCAAACTTGTTGCTCGACCAATTATTTGGTGCGGAAATTCTGACCATCCCAGATCGTGCCTATCGCGACCAGGTCTTGCAGGAAACATATGACAAGGCCGTTACGGACAGGAGAAAACCTTATTTAGTTACTTATGGCGGTTCCAGCCCAACCGGGGCACTGGGATACGCGTTTGCAATCAAAGAATTCCTGGAGCAAAACGTGAAGGCAGATTGGATCGTGTTCGGCACATCTTCAGGGGGAACCCATGCCGGACTTGTGCTGGGCCAGCGCCTGTTCGGTTATCCAGGGAAAGTATTGGGAATCAGCATCGATGAGCCGGAAGAATGGCTGAAGACCCGCGTCTCGGCCCTGGCATCGGAGGCGAGTGAAAAGCTTGGGCCGCGAATCGATTTTACCCGCGAAGATGTTCTTGCAAACGAAGAATATTGTAGAGCGGGCTACGGCGTATTGACCGAGGCGGAGCGCGAAGCAGTTAAACTATTCGCCCGGGCGGAAGGGTTGCTGCTCGACCCCGTTTACACAGGCCGCGCCGCCGCCGGGATGATCGACTTGATTCGGAAAGGGGTTTTCCGGAAAGATGAAACTGTGCTGTTCTGGCACACCGGAGGAACACCGGCGTTGTTCGCAGAAAAGTATTCGGGGAAATTATAGGAAATCTTTCCTCTTTCCTTGTTGATAAAACAGGAATGAAGAAAGAGGTAGATTCCAAGAATTACGCTCTCAGGGCTGCCCACCCTGCGTATTTAGCGCTATCTCCCAATTCAGCCTCGATGCGCAGCAATTGGTTATACTTTGCCACGCGGTCCGAGCGGGCCGGCGCGCCAGTTTTGATCTGCCCCGAGTTCAGGGCCACGGCCAGGTCTGCAATCGTCGCGTCTTCCGTCTCGCCGGAACGGTGCGAGGTAACCGCCCGCCATCCGGCGCGCTGGCAGATCTCGACGGCTTCGATAGTTTCTGTGAGCGAACCGATCTGGTTCACCTTCACGAGCAATGCATTCGCGGCGTTTTCCTGGATGGCGCGGCGGACGCGTTCGGGGTTTGTTACCAGCAGGTCATCGCCGACAATCTGTACTCTGTCTCCGAGTGTTTTAACCATGAACTTCCACGACTCCCAATCATTCTGCGCGAGACCATCTTCG
>DASTFG010000426.1:0-4923 GCA_035708785.1 Anaerolineales bacterium | reverse complement strand
CCAACCCCAGTATGGTCGCGGCCGACGATGAAATGACTGCATCCCATATTCTTCCGACAGAGCGCCGTAAAGACTGCCTCGCGCGGTCCTGCGTAACGCGAATAGGTGAAAAAGCTGCCAAGGACGACTCTGCCTTTGGGATAACATCCAAACTCGAGCAAGGTCTGATAGCTGAGCATGATCGGCTCGGCCAGGAAATCCCCTTGTTTTTTCGGTCCAATAACAGGGTTGATATAAATCCCGTCTGCGCCGGTTTGCTCCAAGGCCTGTATCTGAATGAACTCGTGCCCGCGATGGGCCGGATTCCGGGTATGGAACCCGACGACTTGCGACCAGCCCAGTCGCGTAAAGATGAAGCGAGTCTGCGCTGGCGTGAGCAGATAATGACGAATGGGTGATGCTAGAGGCTGGACGAGAGTAACATCTCCGCCTAAAAAGCAGTTATCACGCTCCATGAGCCTGGCGACACCAGGATGCTTGCGGCTGGCGGTACCATACATCTGCGTGGCGAGGCCTTCAAGATCGTAGCGATAGATCTCGGAAAGATCGAGCAGGGCGTGAACGGCCCCCTGATCGTCGGTCAGTGCAAGACGGTCTCCCGGAGAGAGCCCCATAGCATCCTGCGAGTTGACCTGTAATAGAATCGGCAGCGTCCAAGCCTCACCGCTGGGCAGACGATACGTTTCAAGGACTGCCTCAAGCGTTTCGCGAGCCATGAAGCCTGTGAGCGGAGAGTAGGTGCCGAAGCCAAACTGCTCACAGTCCATGAGTTCCCGATCGGGGATGACCAGCCGGGGCAGGCGCGCCAGGTCGTCCAGATCGGCGGCGACGGCTTCGCGATGGACCAATCGCCCACCATGTGGCTCCACGAGCAGCGAGATCGCATCGGGCGGATAAAACCGGTTACCGTCGAGCCCATTATGTTGGAATCCATGGATGATCTTGCTCACCATCGAGGCACACTGGATGGGATACTTCCCAATGGCTGTCTCTGCCGCCAGAACCAGGCCATCGGCTCCATCGGCCAGGGTGTTGTAAATATCATTGACTTCAGCTCTTGTCGGAGTAGGTGTTGAGACCATCGACTCGAGCAGGTTAGTAGCCACATATACTCGGCGGGCCACGGCTTTGGCACGCTGAATGATGTTCTTTTGTGTCTGTGGAAGTAATTCGATTGGGACTTGTCTGGAGAGGTCGCCACGATCAATCAGCAGGGCATTCGAGCCAGCAGCGATCTCTTCCAGATTATCCAAGCCCTGCCGAGACTCAATCTTAGAGATGAGGAAAGCATCCTCACCAACGATGATACGTATATATTGAACATCCTCACCACGACTGGCAAAGGAAAGTGCGAAATGGGACAAGCCCATTTGGCGCCCTAGTACCAAAGCCGCTTCATCCTTATCTGTCAGGGGCCGCATCGGAATGTCGCGCTCGACGGTGACTGCCTTGTTCTGCCCTACCAGGCCTCCCTGTAGTACACGCATGGCGACGTGGTCTTCATTCTTGGCGATGACCTGGACGAGGACTGAATTAAAGTCGATGCTGACAAAGTCTCCGGGCTCCAGGAGCCTGGCAATATTAGGGGGATAAAAATTAAGATTCCTGTCGTCGGCGGGAACACGCCGGAAATGAACACGCACCACTGAGTTGTCGCGCAAATTGATGCTGCGGTCGACGAACTCGCCTGTGCGAATCTGCGCTCCCTCGCTGTCCAGACAGATAGGCACATCAGTTGCATCTCGGATCGTCTCGATAATGCGTGTCAGGTCCGCCAGTTTGGTATGCGATAGATTGATGCGGAAGAGTGTCGCACCGCTCTGCTCGAGGCGTTGGATCGTTCGCCGGTCAAGCGAGGCTGGCCCCAGGGTACACAGAATTTCCGGCGCTTCCCGTCGTGACTTCGACCCCTTCCCAAGTACTTGAGACCGTATGTGGAGGTGATAAGAGTTCATCATTTACCTCGCGAGCTCGGTGATGACACTGTTCATTGAAGATTTGGTGTCTCGAAACCGGGCGATCTCTGGAGGAATGTCATAACCGTGATGCTGCATCTCCTCCTCAATTTCGGGCAGAATTCGAGCCAGGTCACGCGGGTCAAACCGGCGCCATTTCTCCTGTCGATCGGATTTGACCCACTCGTTTGCGGCTTTCACCATCGTCGTGGTCATCTCCAACCGGCAGTGGGCACAGATTTGCTCCATGTGTGAGAGCGGATCCTGAACAAAGTCTTCGTATCTTAACTTCAGTACTCGACCCGGCTCAAACAGCGCCAGATCTTTCGCGGCCTTTCTTGAAGGTACAGCCCACTGCCGGGCAATGACCGTCATAAGATCATGCCCTTTTACGTCTTGATCCATACCCTTATAGCGCGGTCCCCAGGTTACCTGATATTTGCGCCCTAAGATTCGTTTGTCTACAAATTGCCTGATAAAGCGCCCGGCATAGAGGGGCAGCTGCGTGATCGGCGTAGACTTGAGCCGCCGGCGGACGCCCTTGCCTGAGAGCGTGCGCTGCCACTTCAGCTCAACGGAGTTGATAAAGGAAAACGGATTCCTGACGACGAAAAGGTAGGTCGCCTCAGGCAAGATTGCCCGTACATACGAAATCTTCAGAATATTGGCAGGCGTCTTCTCTATAACGATGCGATTTCCGTGTTGCCTCTGAAATTTCAGGAATTGTCCCCGGATATAGCGCCTGACATCATCGGTAACATCACTTTCGTCAAACTCGTCGTGACCTCTTAAAGGATCGGCATAGAGCCACAAGGTGCGAGGCTCATACCAATCCACAACATCAGGATGAGTGGCCAGCACCTTCTGCATAATCGTAGTGCCTGAGCGTGTGTTGCCAAGAATGATGATTGGCGGCTTCAATTCTTCAGACATCTGGTTTCCTCTCTTTTGCCAAGCAGGTAAGTCATGATCTCCTGCACAACCAAACGCATGGATTTCGATCACCTTCTGGAAAAATGAATGGTTCTGTGAAAAACCACCGGGCGTAGCGCGTGCCATCCAACAAGCAGGGGAAAGCACTTGAGCGTTATGGAGGAACAGCACCACGATAATTCAGATCGAGAGTTTCCGGCCAGTCCAAACCATCATACGATGCTCCCAAAGTAAACATCCGCATGCTGGTTGGTCGATACCTTTCCCAAACGATTTCCAGATCGAAAGTGGGATCTACGATGGAAGTAACGTCAAAGCCCGGATCCATCTCTAGCCCGTGTACTTCCCACCCGGTTCCTGAATTGGTTTGAAAATCAAGCAGAGAATAATAGCGACCACCATCACCAAAATCTGAAAAGAGAGGCAGGTCCTTCCCAGCATCGCGATAGACAACGTTGCCATCGTAATGTGAGCCAAAGGACGCGAGATCGTTACGGAAGATGACCCTCTCACCAAATATGTAGAAGATGTTATTAAAAACATACTTCTCAGGATTACCTTCAACAGAATCTGGCCCGGCGGCTGCCCACTTATGTCCGGCATCTTGCCTGGAAACAATTGTATTGTTATAAAGCTTCCACCAAGAGGTCTTATTGCCGGCATCATGGTCTGGAAAAGGACTGCCTATCGCCCACATGGGCCAGTTATCCTCTCGGTAGTTCCCAGGACGGCCGCCTCGCTGATAGGCTGAGTTATCTATGATGTTGTGGTGAATATATACGTGGCCGGGAGCTTTATCTGAGCCCAAATTTGAAATACCACTCATCACGTGCCAGAGGATATTGTGGGCAACTTCCACGTTGCTTATGCCTCTCGATAAATTAATGGCATCATCCCGAATGTATATAAAAGCATTTTCCGTAATCCGCGTATTGGTCGTGCCCTCCTCTACCATGAGCCCATCAAAAGTGTTCCGGAATAAATTATGATGAATATTAAAGTGAGGCATCGGACCGTTCATCGCTGCCGACTGAAACTCGGGATAGGCCTCAATCACATCTCCATCCCTGTTTTTCACGTCTGTCCAGTAAATGTAGTCTGGTACTCCGTTATTAAACTCACAGTCGTGAATCTCCCAGTCGCGGGCATTCTCTCGTATTACTAAACCGTAGGTGCCATAGTTCAGGCGGCATCCACTCAACGTGATGTGGTGGCTACCGTTGCGCACATCCATAATGTATTGGGCGCTCGAAAAACTCACGTCTTTGAAGTGAATGTAACTGGCACCATCTAGCAGGAGACTATAAGTTGCGAAAAAGACGGCAATACTATTGTTATTGGGGTTGACGTCGGTTGGCGTAGAAGCAATCGGATTGCGTGAAGCGTCAGTCAGATCATTCGGATTGTATACAAGCCTAATGTAGATGTGACCATCACGACGCAACTGTAATCCGGGGCCCATGTAAAACGGTGCCAGGCCATTAAGGGGTCCGTAGTTCGTCGACTCCAGATTCGCTGCCGATTCGTATTCCACCAATTGGACATCCTCATCAAGGAGCCAGGCGCGTACGAAGTCGAAACCTTCTAAAAAAGTCCGCCGACTGCGGTAGAGATGGATATCGCCGTCGACAAGTTCCCACTCCGAATTGGGTGCACTCGTGAAATAAGGCACTCCGCCATCGATAAACGCTCGCTCTCCGGGATACGATCGAATCACAATAGGGGCGGAGGCAGTCCCCTTCGCGCGGACGACGATCCCATGTTCGTAGTAGGTTCCACCTCTCAAGTAAAGGGTATCGCCGGGTGATAACTGTCCCAAAGCATGTTCTAAGGTCCGCCACGGCTCATTTAGCGTACCGCGATTTTGATCACTTCCATCTGGCGACACATAATATTCTACAACTTGTTTTGGAGTATGATCCGGGACGCGACACCCAAATGCAGCCAGGATGAGAACTGCGGCCGTTATCTTACCGGTTTTACGCCACATACTCCAGGCCTACTGTTCGAATAATCCCTGAGGCCAGATCCAATA
>DASTFG010000425.1:0-8785 GCA_035708785.1 Anaerolineales bacterium | reverse complement strand
GCCGTGTCCATAACTGAAATCCATGTCTTTCCATCGCTGCCATGCAGAATCAATGTCGCTGGCTCAGGGCCTTCTCCATAAACCATGAGGATTATCATCTGGCAGTCACAGGCATCCGTCCCGTGATTTGGACAGCAGCAGTTGTGCAAGCCGAGTCGTGCCGTGTTCAAGTTAAATGTTTGCACGGCAGACAACCCTGCTCCAGACAAATGGGTCTTAGTCATCTGCAAAGCTTGATCGCACGAAGAGTCAATCGATAGAAAGGGAGAAAGGATACTCATAATTTGCCTCGGATGAACTGCCACCATTTTATGTTCTTTTCTTTTTCTCACAGAGAGCAACCTGACGTATTTTGGAATAAGCCATTTTGCCTATACTTCGGGTGTTGACTCTAGCTTTCTACCTTCCTCAGCTGAATGGGTCCCAAAGAATTGGAGTACATGGGACCTTACACAGCCCCAAAATAATCCTCAGAACGTAACTAAATAGATTTGGAGGTGCTGTATGAAAAGCCAGATTTGGAAGGAAGTGTTGTCCTCCTATACCTCGGCCAGCGCTGCAAGTTGGGAAATACTGGTGCCCCGCTGATTCAGTTCAGAAGTCAGTGCCGCCGCAGCAGCCTGGACCGCGCGTTCGTCGCGTTCCCCGACGAGGGCGCGCATATCCTGCTGATGCAGTGAAACACTCCCGAACGCGATCAGCAGCAACAGCACTGTAAGCGGCAACACCGTAATGGCAAGCAGCTGCACGGTGAGGTCGCGCAGAAAGAACGCGCCCGGCTTTTTCATTCGTCCGAGATACTACCTGTGCTCTGGGAGATCAACCCCAGGGAAACGGCGCGCATGACCGCTTCCGTGCGACTGCCGGCCTGCAGCTTGGCGAAGATGTGCGCGAGGTGTCCCTGCACGGTGCGGTCGCTGATATTCAGCTGTACTCCAATCGCTTTATTGGTATAGCCTTTTGCGGCAAGCCGCAGGACCTCGAGCTCGCGGTCCGTCAACGGCTCGACGATTTTCTTTTCCGGCCGCTTAAAGATATTGGACATCAGCTTGCGGGTGATATTCGGGTCCAGCGCGGACTTGCCCTCATGCACATCGCGGACGGCCTGGATCAGTTCATCGGCTTGTCCGGTTTTGAGAACATATCCATTGGCGCCTGCCTGCAGGACAGCCATCACATACGGGTCGTCGTCATAGGCTGTCAGGATGAGCACCCCCACTTCGGGCAGGTGTGCGCGGACCCAGCGCGTGACCGCGATGCCACTGGCTTTTGGCATCTGGATATCGAGCACAGCCACATCGGGCCTGTGCTTTTGGATGAGCGCTTGCGCTTCTTCCCCGTCTCCTGCCTCGGCGATGACCTGGAGGTCGCTCGCGCTTTCGAGCAGCTGCCTCACCCCGGCGCGGACGATATGGTGGTCATCTGCCAGAAGGATGCGGATCCTGTCTCTTGACTTGTTCGAGGGCTTGGACATAAATACTCTCATCCGGTTGTCGAGAGGCGGCGTGCGCTCTGAAAATATACGGGAAGGCAAACCAGACGATTCCCAGGCCGGCCAAGAGTCCGGTAAGGAATCGCATGACCGAGTTGAACGAGCCGCGCGCATCGCCTGCGTAAAATGCTGCAGGCAGGGAGTTATTCGTCAGTGCTGCCAGCCACATATTTGTATCACGGAATCCCTGCCCAATGCCAGCCAGGTCACTGATGGCATGCGTTCCGCCATCCACTGCCATGGGCAGGAGAAGGAGCAGCAATCCCCACCACGATAGCGCTTTCATCCTTCGTCGAAATGGAAACCACAGCAGAGCGAACAGCCAGATACTGGTGTAAAAGGAAATCATCCTGTCAGACCAGGCTATCTTCCAGCCCATGGTTTCGTTCCCAATGAACTGGCGAAGGATCATCGGATTGACCGTATCCTGCCAGGCGGCCTGGATCTCGCTCAATGAATACATGCTCTTTGCCCCGAAGAAAAAGAATGAACGCTCGGGCAGCTGGTGGCAGAAAAAGGAGTAGATGAAATAAATCGCCTTTCCCGCGCCTGACCATCCGATGTTCATGAAGACCGGTGCGAGAAACGGTGTGAACACCCATAACCCATATATGAACAGAAAAGCCGCGAACCAGTGATCTGCAATCCAGCGAAAGATAGATGGTTTTGTCTCAGAATTGGACTTCATCGTAACAGCGGACATTGTTTTCCTTTACGGGGCATTCGGTTCAGGCGCTTTGTTGAGGTTGGCGCGATAGAAAGCTTTCGCTTTCTCCGCATCGAAAGTCTCAAAGCGCTGCAGTCGCCCCCAGGAGGTCATGACCAGGGGAAGGTCAATCGAGTCCCATGGATAGGCGATCACCTTGATCCCGCCGAGCTCATCCATGACCGAGCGGATCTGCGACTTCAATTCTGAGCAGGCGGATTCATCGAGCAGGTCGCAGTTGTACCAGAAAATTATATACCCATGCTCAAGATTGTGGACGAGGTACCCGGCAGGATATGCATAAATATTCTCGTCATAGAATCCTGCGCTCGCTGTCTCCGCGTAGTGCAGCCCGGATGTTGGCGGGTCGGAGTTATATTGTCCAGGGTCTGTGTCTGTCGGGATGTGCGGCGAACTTGTCATGACAGGAACAGCCTCGCCTGCCGCCGGGCGGACGCCCTGCCAGACAAAAAATCCAATGACAGCAAGGACGGCGATTCCAATCCCGCCCCAGATGAGGTTGGAGATCATCTTTTGTCTTTGCTTCTTCTCTCGCATTTGCTGCCGTTTTGTTTTTGCGCTCATCAATGGTCCTCATAGGCTGAAATAAAGATAAGTATCATGATTCTTTGACGCCCATGCAGGCCAATACTTTACTGGATCTTAAGCGCAGAGGAGAGTGAAGGCATGGCCTATTCCACCCTTGAAATCGAACCGGATACTTTTTCAAGTGTCTGCTTGATCTTAGTGGACAACGTTGTGTCGGGTTTGTGGTCCGGGCTCTCTGCGATGGAAAGCCAGGTCTGTCCATCGTTGCCATGCAGGATCAATGTTACCGGCTCAGCCTCTTCTCGATAGACCAGCAGGACGATCATCTGACAGTCACAGGCCTCGGTGCCGTGACTTGGACAGGTGCAATGATGCAAACCAAACCGTGCTGTATTCAAGTTGAATGTTTGAACAGACCAAAGACCCGCCTGTGACAATTGTTTCTTTGTCACCTGTGCGGCTTCATCACAAGAGGAGTCTATGGTCAGGAAGGGAGAGACATACGCTGGCAGAGCCTCGAGAAGCGAGTATCACGATTCTAGGGGCTTTTCGGGAGCACACCGAGAGCAAGCTGACGCATCTCAGGATAGGCAGAATCGCCTATGAGCAAACCAGGCATCGTCGAATAATACCAGAGAGGGGCTGTTGATCACGAAAGATCAGTTTTCTGTCCATTGCTGAGAGCCTTTAAACCGCTGACAAAAGTGAAAGCTCGTTTGGGAATACGAAATGGTCGGGGCTGACAACTAAATGGTCGGGCGCGACAACTAAATGGTCGCGCGGGGAACTTAAACAGCAAGCGGGGGAATCTAATGGTCAAAGAGGACCACTAAATGGTCGGGAGAAGGCAGGAATGGCCTATTCAGCCCTTGAAATCGAACCGTTTCAGGCTTTCAGGAACCTTTCCCCTTAATGCTGTAACTGTGTTCGGCGCAGCAACTGCGCGTTGATCGCCACAACGATCGTGCTCACCGACATCAGCAGCGCGCCGACCGCAGGGGAGAGCAGGATCCCCCAGTTCGCCAGCACGCCCGCCGCGAGCGGGATGGCGAAGATGTTATAGCCTGCGGCCCACCACAGGTTCTGGATCATCTTGTTATAACTGGCGCGGCTGAGCCTGAAGATCTTGACAACATCGAGCGGGTTGCTATTCACAAGGATAATTCCAGCAGATTCAATCGCCACATCCGTGCCGCCGCCGATGGCGATGCCGACGTCGGCGCGCGTCAGGGCCGGGGCATCGTTCACGCCGTCGCCGACCATGGCGACGCGCTTTCCCTGCCGCTGCAGTTCGACCACCTTCTGGTCCTTGTGCTCGGGGAGCACCTCCGCGAAGACGCGCCGGATGCCCAGCTGCTTTGCCACTGCCTCTGCTACGGCCCGGCTGTCGCCGGTCAGCATGGCAACTTCGATCCCCATCTCCTGCAAGCTCTGGACAGCCTGTTTGCTTTCGGGCCGGATGACATCCGCAATCGAGATCGCCGCGATGATCTTATCTTTTGCTGTCAGGTAGACGACGGTCTGGGCTTTGTGATTGGCCGATTCGGTGAAGGCCGCCAGGTTGGCTTCGGGGCTCAGCGAAAGCATCTCGAGCAGGCGCGGCCCGCCGACGTAATAGGTCTCGTTCTCGAACGTCGCCTGGACGCCGCGTCCCTTCAGGGCGGAGAAATCGCGGATCGCAGGCAGGCTCAGCTTCCGGTCCCGCGCGAAGCGGCGGATGGCCTGGGCGATCAAATGCTCGGAGTCTCCTTCGAGCGCGGCCGCAAGGGCCAGGGCGCGCTCGGAGTCCCAGCCTTCCGCGGTCGCAACATCCACCACGCCGAACTGGCCTTTGGTCAGCGTGCCGGTCTTGTCGAAGATGACCACGTCGACCTCGCGCGCGGCTTCGAGCGCAAGCCGGTCACGGACGAGGATGCCGTTGCGCGCGCCCATCGCGGTGGTGATGGCGACGACCAGCGGGATCGCCAGCCCGAGCGCATGCGGACAGGCGATGACCAGCACCGTCACGACGCGCGTCAGGGTCTGGAGGTTGAATCCCTGGGCAATCGTCCAGGCAACACCAGTGACGAGCGCAGCGGCGATGGCGATGTAGAAGAGCCAGCCTGCGGCTTTATCCGCAAGCACCTGGGTTCTGGACTTGGACTGCTGTGCCTGCTCGACGAGACGCATGATGCCGGCCAGCGCGGTTTCGTCCCCGATCGCGGTGACGCGTACCCGCAGGCTGCCCTCCCCGTTGATCGTGCCGGCGATGACCTTTGCGCCCGCCATCTTATGAACGGGCGCGGACTCACCCGTGATCATCGCTTCGTTGACGTTGGAGTGACCTTCGACAACTTCCCCATCCGCAGGCACGCTCGCGCCCGGCCGGACCAGGAGGAGGTCGCCGTGTTTGAGCGCGGATACGGGGACGGTCTCGGTCATATCCCCGTGGTGGATTCGTTCGGCGGTATCCGGCATGAGTTTTGCCAGCTCGCTCAATGCGCCGGAGGCCTGCCGCACCGAGCGCATCTCGAGCCAGTGACCGAGCAGCATGATATCGATGAGCGTGACGAGCTCCCAGAAGAAGCCTTCGCCCAGGTTGAGGAACTGCGCCGCGACGCTATAGATGAAGGCGACCGAGATCGCCAGCGAGATGAGGGTCATCATGCCGGGCTTGCGCGCGCGCAGCTCAGGCACCGCCATGTTGAGGAACGGGACGCCGCCGTAGGCGAAGATGATGACCGAAAAGACGAACGGGATCCATTCGCTGAACGGGAATGCGGGCGGCCTGAAGCCGAACCAGGTCTGGATCATTTCGCTGTACAACAATACCGGGATGCTCAGCAGCAGGCTCCACCAGAAGCGGACGCGGAACATTTGCTCGTGTCCCGTATGGTCCGTGCCGTGGCCGGCGTGAGCGGCCTGGGACTCATGCAGCATCTCCTGTTTTGCAGGCATGGTGTGTCCCTGATGGGCACCGTGAGCAGAAGAGTCATCCATCTCGTGCCTGGAATGGTCCATCATTTCATGTTGGGAATGGTCAGTATGCCTGGCCGGATCGTGTTTGGAATGGTCCTGGCCCCTATGTTGTTCGTGATCTTCCATCGTTACCTCACCAATCGACTAGAATTTGAACCAACAAGCCTGGGTGCTTGGATCGTCCTGGAAAGAATTGTCCAAAGTGTTTTCATATTGACAGGGTTTCCCACCCTGATCCTTACGCCGGGCAGTATAGGCAAAATTGCCTGTTTGCCGTTTCAGCAGAAGCTGGGGAGCAGGCGAGCCAGGTCGATGATACCATTTCCTCTCAGGCAAGCAGGCTTGCCCAATGATAAGGAACAGATATACTCTATCTTAGACTTTGAGTCCATAATAGATTTCTGCACTTTTCGTTCTCTGTATAAAGAAGCAGGTCCGTTGATTCATGGAAGCCGCCAACCAGGCCTGGTCGACGGCTTCTTCGACGGGATCATCCTGCTACGGGAAGTAAGCTGATAACAGTGGCCTTGGCTTTTCGTTTTGGATTATGACGACCGGTCTATATAATGGAAGGAGCATCTATGGCTAAATATAGTAAAAAGGCATCGGATGAAGTCGAGAAGGCGGTGCGCGAGCAGAAGAAGGGGAAGCTGAAAAGCGGTAAATCCGGGAAGAAGGTCAAGAGCCGGAAGCAGGCGATCGCAATCGGCCTCTCGAAGGCGCGGAAAAAAGGCGCCAAAGTTCCAAAGAAGAAATCATCGAAGAAGAAGGACTGAAACCTGACCTGAGGGTGCCTCACCAGCAGGAAATAACAAGTGAAATAAAGGTCCTGTCTCAGGGCCTTTATTTAATGCTCAAAAATTGTCTTCAACCGCAGGATCAGAAGACGGAACACTTGACATCGCGGGTACGTCGTAAGGAGAGGAGGTTGTCATGAGCAAATTCGTCGTCTTTATGTTGTCTCTCGCGATGCTTCTCAGCGCATGCGGGCCGGTAATTCCCGCGACCGGTGAGGTCACGCCGGTGGAAATCACCGCCGGCGTGGGCACCGTCATCGCACAGACTCTGGGCCCACCTCCTACGGAAGGTCCATCGCCAACGCCCGCCCCGCCGACTCCGATCCCCACGCTTCCCTCTTCCAGCCTCTCTCCCACTGAATTGAAGTACCGTGTCCTGGAGCAATTCCCGGATTTCTTCTTTTGCGATCCCGATTTCTATCCGGTCGGGCGCGGGGACGAGATGACGCTAGCTATACAACGCTTTCCGGACATACAAGCGGACCAGGAGGAGTTCCAGGCGATCCTAAATCAGACAGGGCTGAGCGGAGCGACAACCTTTACCGACGACCAAAAACTGCTGATCTATCGCGAGCATAAGAGATTGGCTGCCATTCATTTCGATCAGGCTGGAGATCGATTCCAGTTCCAGATCCAGACCGGTACGGAGGGGCAGCAGGGCTCTCTCATCACGGGTACGATTGACGGGAATGGTTCGATTGAAATCGTACAGCAGGATCCCGGCTTCCCGACCTGTCCGATTTGCCTGGCCGCGGGGACGCGTATCGACACACCGCGCGGCCCGATCGCCGTTGAACACTTACAGGTCGGGGATCCGGTTTGGACGGTGGACGATGCGGGTGAACGCGTCCCAGGCATCGTTTTACAGATCGGGAGTACCAGAGTGCCCCCAACACATCAAGTCGTTCACGTGCGCCTGCGCGATGGGCGCGAGCTGTGGGCCTCTCCCGGCCACCCGACCGCCGGTGGACGAGCATTGGACGATCTGGAAGTGGGTGACCTTCTCGACGGCGCGCAGGTGACCCATATTGAGTACTTGCCTTATGAAGGGACCAGCACCTATGATTTGTTGCCCTCGGGAGAGACAGGATTCTACTGGGCGAATGGAATCCTGATGAGCAGCACGCGGGCAGAACCATAGCAGCGGTCGAATCCCACTTGAGAAGGATCTGTCTGACATATTGTCTGCGCGCACAATTGCCGGAGGCAAATTTTGTCATAGACTTAAGATTATCTTCTTGAGGAATTCGACTAAACTCAATATCAGTAGATCACGAAATAACTGGGAGAATATTCTTTCAACTTTCGTGAAGTACTGAATATGTGTAAGGTTGTTGATGGGATCGGCAAGCCCTACTTCTGCGACGCGGGATCACACTCATGGAAAAACCCTTTGCATTGATCATCGATGACGACCGGGATATTGCGGCCCTCTTCCGGCACGTGCTTGATATTGCCGGCTACCACACCGAGGTCGAGATGCACGGCCTGGAGGCGGTCAAACACCTGGATTCTGTGCGGCCCGATATCGTCCTGCTCGACTTGCATCTCCCGGGTGTTTCGGGCATGCAGATCCTCGAGCGCATCCGCGCCGACGAACGTCTGCGCACCGTGCCCGTGGTGGTGGTGACCGCTTATTCTCAGGACGCCGACAGCCTGCCGGTCGAGCCGGACCTCGTCCTCTTGAAGCCCGTCAACCTGGATCAATTGAGCAGCCTGGTGCAGCGCCTGCGCGCCACGCCCGGCTCCGTGCGCGAGACCCCCTGGGATAAAATCACGCATCTTTACAATCGTTCCTTCTTTACCCTGCGCCTTAACTACTCTCTGGAGCGGGCAAAGCAGATCGGGGACAATCGCTTTGGCGTGCTGTTCGTGGAGCTGAACGCGGTCACGCCAATCCCGCGCCTGATCGACGAAAGCCCGTGGAACGAGTTTCTGCATGAGATCGCCGTGCACCTGAAGACTGTCCTGCGCCCCACGGATACAATTTCCCGCTTTAATGAACGTCTCTTTCTCATCCTGTTGGAAGATGTGTCCAATGAGGAGGTCCCGGAGAGGATTGCCAGACGGGTAAGCAAAGAGCTGGGAGATTACCTGCGCCAAAAATATACCGATTCGGCCCTTCAGGTCTGTGCAGGCGTGGTGCTGTGCAATGCTGCTTATGAGAGCAGCAACGAGATCCTTGCCGATGTGGACCTGGCCCGCAAGCTCGCCAGACATGCCAAGGGGAAGGTGCTCTATGATAGAGATGCACTTCTGACGCTGCGGGGTTCTTTCCTGGAT
>DASTFG010000424.1:0-4632 GCA_035708785.1 Anaerolineales bacterium | reverse complement strand
ATTCGTACTGTCATGATTACAGGCGACTATCCAAATACTGCGCGTGCCATCGCTGAAACCATTGGTCTGCTCCAACACGGCAGGAATGTAATGACAGGCGCCCAGCTGCAGGCACTCAGCGACCAAGAACTTAAGAAAGTGATCGAAGACACCGCTGTCTTTGCGCGGGTTTCGCCGGAACATAAAATGCGCATCGTGGACGCCTTACAGGCCAACGATGAGGTCGTCGCGATGACCGGTGACGGCGTAAACGACGCGCCCGCTATCAAACGGGCCGATATCGGCGTGGCGATGGGCATTACCGGGACAGATGTGGCCAAAGAGACTGCTGACATGGTGCTCACGGACGACAATTACGCCAGCATCGTTTCGGCAGTGGAGCAGGGGCGTATTATCTATTCGAACATCCGAAAGTTTGTGTTCTTCCTGCTTTCCTCCAACGTTGCCGAGATCATGATCATCTTTCTTGCCACGCTGGCCGGACTTCCTGCCCCATTGACCGCCATCCAGCTGCTTTGGCTCAATCTCATCACCGACGGTGCGCCCGCTCTGGCGCTTGCTGTGGAAAAAGGCGACCCCGATATCATGGAACAGAAGCCGCGCGCCAAGTCCGAGCCAATCATCAATCGTCCCATGATGATCGGGCTGAGTATCCAGACGGTTGCACAGACTGGCGCCGTGCTGATCGCCTTCGCGCTGGGGTTGATCTGGCATCTCGAAGCGGGCGCTGCGATTGTGGGAAACCCGATTACTTATCTGATACAGCACGACTGGCGCGGCGTGGATGTACGGACTGCGCAAACGATGGCGTTCGTGACACTCTCGCTGTGCGAGCTCTTCCGCGCCTACACGGTCCGTTCGGAGCGCGCCTCTATTTTCCAGATTGGTGTGCTCTCGAATCGCTACATGCAATATGCAGTAGGGCTTTCGATCGCATTGCTTCTGCTTGTATGTAGTGTGCCATTTCTGCAGCCCATCTTCAATACACATTTTCTCAGCACGCATGAATGGAGTGTCGTGGTTGGACTGGCAATTATCCCTGCGATTGCGGAAGAGATCACGAAATTCTCCCTGCGCAGGAACAGCTAACAGGCCAGCAGGGCAGGTGGGGGGTGACCTACGCTTTAAAGCTAAAAGTTCGGCGGTGAATAGGAGAGATCCCCAGCCGCTTCAGCGCGAGGCGGTGGGCCTGCGTGCCGTATCCTTTATGTTTCCCAAGCCCGTAGCCCTGGTAGTGTGAATCCAGCTCACGCATGAACGTGTCACGCGCCGTCTTTGCCAGCACGGAGGCGGCCGCAATGCTCAGGCAGTGCACATCCCCTTTTACCAGCGCGGCCTGTGGGATCTCGAGCTGGGGCAGCTCGAGCCGAAAATCTGTGAGGAGATATTCAGGGGAGGGGGAAAGTCCCTGCAGGGCGCGCAGCGCGGCGAGCCGGGTTGCGCGGACGATGCCCATGCCGTCGATCTCTTCTGAAGAGGCGAAAGCCACGCTCGAGACGAGCGCAGTCTGCTGGATGCGCGGGGCAAGCGCTTCCCGCTCGAGGGGAGTCATCTGCTTGGAATCCCGCACCCCCGCCAACGCCCGGGAAAGAAGCGCTGGGTCGCGCGGCAGGATCACCGCGCCAACCGCGACCGGTCCGGCCAGAGCGCCGCGGCCTGCCTCGTCCAGCCCGGCAACATGTTGATAGTGGGACCAGAGATGCCCTTCGTAGGTCAGGTCAGGATTTACGGTCATACATGCCAAGCATTGCGTTGCGCCGAATTATAAGCAGATCGATGAACATGCGCCACGAATCGCGCAGGACTCGGACTTTGCTGTCGGCGTTGAAGTACCAATGAATGGGGATTTCGAGAATCTGATAACCATGCCGGTGCGCGATGTAAAGCAGCTCCACGTCAAAGGCCCAGCCTTTCAGCGTTTGAAAAGGAAAGATATCACGCGCGACCTCCGCACGCATGCATTTGAACCCGCACTGGGTATCCTGGAGATGTGGAAGCACCATCCACCGGATCAGGGTGTTGAACACACGTCCTGTCAGGTGCCGATAGTAAGGCTCGTTGTAACGGACAGCGCCCGGCGCCTCGCGCGAACCGATGGCGATATCAAAATCCTGGATGACCGGTGGCAGGAATTTGCTGATCTCTTCAACAGGCATCGAGAGATCAGCATCACAGATAAAGACATATCGGCCGCTGGCCTCACGGACACCGCGCTGCACGGCGCCTCCCTTGCCGCGCGCTTCGTTATGGATCACGCGCAGGCGCTTGTGCTGCTCCGCAAATTTTTGTGCGACCTCAAGTGTTTTGTCGGTGCTGCCGTTCTCGACCACAATTACTTCTGATTCAAACGATTGCTTTCCGAGAAAATGAAAGACCTGCTCCAGCGTATGGGGCAGGCGGCTTTCCTCGTTATAGGCTGGAATGATAATGGACAGAAAGGGCTTCAAGTTGGATCAAGGTGTGGCAAAGACAAGATAAGCAAACGCGCCAAGAATGCAGACTAGTGCCAGTGCCAGTGCGGCAATGACGGTAAGCTGCAGCGGTGTCATGCCAAGGATACGCCGCCTCCTTGGCCGTTGAACGGACCCGGCAAGGCCCGATCCTTGCACGGAAGGTATCTCTTCTTCAGCCGGTTCATCCGCCATCGCAAACTCAAAATCGGCGGGGTCGAACGGCTTGAGGTCCTCGGAGGCATCGAAGATTGCGCGTGCCCTCGAGACCGTCGGCTCAGCGGGATGATCCTGCTCCGGGAGGACCTGGGGCTGGCGAGCCTGCGCCGTCACAGGCTCCTTCCTCGGTGAACGCGGGTTGATGATGCGTTCGGTGAATTCGTGGACAGCCTCGGGGCTCAGCACAGGAAGTACGGTGGACAGACTGGAGACGAACGGCTTGATGCCGTCGATCATCATCACTCGAACAGCAGCGCCGACGGATTCGATATGCAGACCCGGCTCGGCCGCGATCAGGACGGGCTCCACATTCACAGGCAAAGCGACGCCCTGGCGTTCGATAAAGGCTGTCAGCGCTCGCGCCATGCGGGCAGTGACCTGGATCAGATTGACGTCAGCCGGCTTATATCCATCGCCGGATTCGACGTTCCAGGATCCACCCTTTGCTTCATACCTGCCGCGCAGATGCGTGATGTTGATAGCAAAAATGCCCGCCGGGCCAAGCAGGATCATGGGGATCGTAATGCCGCTCTGACCCAGTGTCATGTTGCGAATGAGGGTGTAGCCTCTCTCCAGCTGACGGTCGAAAAAGTTGATGATCGCCTTCTGCGCCTGCAGCTCATTCGGCCAGTTGAAGCCATATTGGAGTATCCCCTGAAGGCGCTGCTTGATGCCGAGCTCGCCGTTTTCGTCGAGAAGAGGGGTTTTATCTATAAGCTTCATATCAGATGATTGTTCGGCTGCGGCCTCCGCCCCGGACGTCAAAAAACGGGCGCCTGCTCCAGCTCATCGTGGTCTGCGTCGGGGTGTGTCGAGATGATTTCTTGGCCGTTGTGATCCAGCACCTGCACAGGCTGTTCCTGGATTTCAAAGGTGCTGGCCAGCAATGCCTTGCGCTTCCCGATCACAAACTTACGGCCTTTTTTGAGCCGATCCAAAAGCTCTTCCCGGGTCAACAGAACACGGTCTGAGAACGTCGCGCCGCGTCGTTCGAAGGCGCGTACCGCCTCGATCTGTCCATTCTTGTAATGCACGGCTTCGATCACACCGTCGAACTTCTTTGCCATGGATAACCTCTGCGTGTATTTTAACACTAAACGATAAAGACCCTAAAGGTTTTTGTGCAGCATCTCTCAAATGATCTGAAAGAAGACTGAAACCTTTAGGGTCTAGAATTCTGTCGGGGCGCCAGGATTTGTTGAGCCTGCGAAATCCCCGCAGGGGAAACCCGGGACACGCGCTAGCCGGTTGATATATAAAACAAGTCGGGGCGCCGGGATTTGAACCCGGGACTTCTTGCTCCCAAAGCAAGCGCGCTGCCGGGCTGCGCTACGCCCCGCCGTTGGCCCTGTGAGTATAATGCGAAGGATGAAAACCCGTCAAGCAATTAATCGGATCTCATTGCTTTTTATCATTCTTAAAGGAATCACAGCCTGCTCGCCGTCAAAGTCACCGGTTTCCACATTTACACCCAATCCACCATCCGCATCACAAACACCTGAGCCGACTATCTCACCTTCGGCGGTTCCCTCATCCACGCAATTGGCCTGCCTCGCACAGCCGGGACGCGTGGAAGAAGGAGCGCTGGACTCGACCGACCCGCCGCAGGAATTTTTGATCTATCTGCCCCCGTGTTACGATGCAAATACCGATAAACGCTATCCTGTTCTGTACCTCCTGCATGGACAAACGTACAGAGCCGATCAATGGATCCGCCTCGGCGCGGTGGAGGTACTCGACGATCTCATCCTCTCAGGTGAATCGATCCCCTTTATCGTCGTCTTTCCCGACGACCGCTACTGGAACCTTGCGGCAGGCGCAGGCTTCGGAGAGCGACTGGTAGATAAGCTCGTCCCTTACAGCGACCTCACCTATCGTACACTCCCCGAGCGGGATCAACGCGCTATCGGCGGCCTGTCGCGCGGGGCGGGCTGGGCCCTGCAGTTAGGACTCACCCGCTGGG
>DASTFG010000423.1:0-2724 GCA_035708785.1 Anaerolineales bacterium | reverse complement strand
GTGCGGGCGCCGAAGGGCCCGCACCCCTGTTTTCGGGTATTCTTTCAACTTTCGTGAAGTACTGATAGTAGTATAACTCCTGCACGAAATGTCCGGAACCGAGTCTCCGGAGAGTCGGGCCCCTCCCGTCTCTGAACCAAGAAGGAGCACACCATGAACACCGCTTTTGAGATCGTGGACTTCCTGATGAGCGTCCTCATTTTCCTGGCGCTCGTCCCCGCTTTGTGGGTTTCCGGGAGGATCCTCCTGCGCAACGCCATCGCGGAGGCTCGTTACACCCGGTTATTCCTCTGGTTGGTCCTCGGCGGCTTCTTCCTCATCCCGCTGACCGACCTGATCGCCTACCTGGGACAATGGATCCTGCTGGCGGTGCCCTCAGACCAGGGCACGACACCGGTCTTTCTGTTCCTCGGATCGACTACCTGGCTTTCCTACTCCATCCTGTTCACCGTGACCGGCCTCATCATCTACGCGGTTGGGATCTACTACGGGCGGAAGGTCATTGCAGAAGGAAGGCTGCCGGTGATCAAAGACCTGTCGCTTGAGGCCCTGGAGCAGAACTTCATGGTCCTGGGGCTGGCCGGCCTGTTCAGCACGATGGTCAGGGGCGTGCTCCTGAACTTCCTTTCGATTCGCTTCCCTGCCGCCTCCGGCCTTCCCTCCCTGGGCCTCACCGGTTCCCTCGTCGGCTGGATCCTCGCCTTGATCGTTCTTGCCCTTGTGCTCATCTTCATGGATGGGAAGTTGAAGAGCCGGGAGGAGTGAATGCCCGGCCCGGAGGAGGGCATGATACAATCCGCGCAGGAGATCGACCGGACCAAGGCCATCCGCTGCCTGGCCCAGCGAGGCTGGCAAAGCTGGAGGCGGGTGAACAGGACAGGTTTGGTTTGAGCATAAGGTTCTGATCATTTCATGTGGCTGCGAGACCGTGACACGCGCATTCTCTGGGTGAGTCTTTTTCTGCTCTTCGCGGCCACACTGACCTTTGAGATCAACCTGACACGCCTGTTCTCGGTCGCGCAGTTCTACCACTTCGCCTTTATGATCGTCAGCATTGCCCTGCTGGGCTTTGGGGCCAGCGGCACAGCGCTGGCGGTCTTTCCAGCCCTCTCCGCCCTTTCCCCTTCGGGGACCTTCAGCGCCGCATCTCCCCCGCATACAACAATAAGTAGTCTGAATGCGGACTCCAAGTCTTCATCGCTGGATTTGGATGATGCGGGGATGGGGTATGTTCTCCAACGCTTGAGCCAGCTCGCATTTGGGACGGGCGTCAGCATCCTGATCGCATTCCTGCTGACCAACTGGCTGCCGTTTGATTCGTTCAGCATCGCCTGGGACCCGCGACAGGTCTGGATCCTGATCCTGCATTACGTTGCCCTGGCCGCGCCGTTCTTCTTCAGCGGCATGGCGCTGGGATTCCTGTTGAGCGCCTTCCCCCAATCTGCCGGCGTGACGTACGCGGTCAACCTGTTCGGGTCGGCAACGGGCTGCGTGCTCGCCCTCATCGTCCCCACCTACCTGGGCGGCGAGGGGACCGTCACCTTAAGCATTGCCCTGGCTGCCGCGGCCAGCCTCATTCCCCGTCTTCGCCTTTACCGGCTCTGGCGGCCTCTCCTCGCGGCGTCCGCGCTATTCTTATTCTCTCTCTTCGATGTCGGATGGCGCTTTGCCGGCCGGCCCTCTTTCCCGTTTCTGGAACTCCGCATCTCCCAGTACAAGAGCCTTTCGTATGCCCTGCAATATCCCGGCTCCCGGGTGATCCATCGCCAGTGGAATGCCTTTTCGCGCATCGATATCGTCCGCAGCGGCGGCATCCACTCCCTGCCCGGGCTCAGCTACCGCTACCTTCAGCCGCTCCCGTCCCTGGATGGCTTGCTCGTGGATGGCGATGATCTCAGCCCGATCCTCTCGCCTTCCACGGATGCCGCCTTTGTCCCCTATTTGCCCAACGCCGTGGCGTTCCATCTCCGACCCGGGTCCAGCGCGTTGATCCTGGGACCGCGCGGCGGCCTCGACGTCCTGACGGCGCTCGCCCTCGGCTCGGAAGAGGTGGCGGTCACCCAGATCAATCCGCTCATCGTGGAGACCGTGCCGATCTATCAGGACCCACGCCTCCGGGTGCATGTGGAGTCTGAGCGCAGTTACCTGCGCCGCGCGGAAGCGACCTACGATGTGATCGTCCTTTCGCTCACCTCGTCGTTTCATCCGGTGCGCTCCGGGGCATACACCCTGGGCGAGGACTATCGTTACACGGTCGAGGCGTTGCGGGACGCGCTCGCGCATCTGTCTCCCGACGGTCTGCTGGTTGCCACCCGCTGGTTACAGGATCCGCCCAGCGAAGACCTGCGCCTGTTCGCCCTGGGGATCACGGCATTGGAAGAGAACAATGCCAATCCGCGCGACCAGCTCGTTGCCTTTCGCGGTTTCAATACGGCCACCGTGCTTTTGAGAAACGGCTCGTTCACCGCGGAGGAATTGTCATCCATCCGGGCCTTTCTGGGCGAGCGCGCCTTCGACCTGACCTACGCGCCCGACGTCCGAGCGGAGGAAACCAACCGCTATAACATCCTCCCCGAACCAAAGTATTACCTGAGCTATGCGAGCCTGCTGAATTCCAACCCCCGCGGGGCATTCTATGAGCAGTACGAATACGATGTGCGCCCACCCACGGACGATCACCCGTTCTTCGGGCATTACTTCAAGTGGGCGCAGGCCCCGCAGGTC
>DASTFG010000422.1:0-4222 GCA_035708785.1 Anaerolineales bacterium | reverse complement strand
TTCATACAGCAGGTCATTGCTGCGGTGGGTGCCCATCCCATCGAAATGGGTGCCGACGAGCATGATCGCGCCCTGGCCTTTACGAGTCACTTGCCGTTTCTGCTTGCCTCGGCACTGGCGCTATCCGTTCCTTTGAAGTTTGCTCCGCTGGTTGGGACCGGCTTCCGGTCGACGAGCCGCCTGGCCGGGACCCCGGCTTCCATCATGTTGGGCATCCTGCAATCGAACCGCGAGAATATTTCAGATGCATTATCTGTTTTTCAACAACAGCTTTCCGAGATTCAAAAGGGCCTTGCCTCGGAGGACTTTCAAGCCATCGAGGGCAGCCTGACACAGTCACGGGCGGCTTATCAGTCACTTCTTGCACATTGAGCTCGGATTAGAACTTCGTTCAAAATGCAAATCGTTCCCATCTCGCATCCACTCTCCGCCACCGTGCGTGTCCCCGGCTCGAAGTCACTCACGAACCGCGCACTGCTCATCTCCTCTCTTGCAGTTGGAAAAACGCGGCTGACGAATGCCCTATTTTCCGATGACTCCCGCTATTTTGCCGGCGCACTGCAAGCACTCGGCTTCGATGTGGAGCTGGATGAGCCGAACTGTGAAATGACGGTCAGCGGCCTGGGCGGAAGAATCCCTGCTAGGAAAGCGGAGCTCTCTATCGGCAACGCGGGTACGGCCGCGCGCTTTCTGACTGCGATGCTCAGTCTTGGCAACGGGGAGTACATCCTTGACGGGGATTCTCGCATGCGAGAGAGACCCATTGGAGATCTGGTTGCTGCATTAGCCCGGCTGGGCGCCAGCCTAGAAGCAGCTTCCTCCAATTACCCGCCTGTGAAAATCAAAGCTTCTGGATTACAGGGTGGGAGAACCTGTATTGCGGGGGATACCTCGTCACAGTTCTTGTCTGCCCTTTTGATGGTCGCGCCCTATGCCGCCTTTCCTGTCGAAATCGAGGTGACATCCGATCTCAATTCGAAACCCTATGTTGACATGACCATCGCGATCATGAAGGACTTTGGGATTGAGGTAGAGCGCAATGGATACCAATCCTTCTCCGCTCCACTTGCGACTTACCAATTACAAAGTACTGATCCCAAATCCCTGATCTCTCTCTACCCGATCGAATCCGACGCCTCTGCCGCATCCTACTTTTTTGCGGCACCTGCCATCTGCGGCGGAGCAGTCCAGGTAGAACAGATCTCGCGGAATTCCCGGCAGGGCGATCTTGCTTTCCTGGATGTCTTAGCCCAAATGGGTTGTATGGTCAAAGAGCATGACGGCCAGATCCAAGTGACCGGCGCACGATCTCTGACGGGCGTCGATGCAGATATGCGCGACATCCCCGATACCGCCCAAACCCTCGCCGCGATCGCGCCGTTCGCATCCACCCCGACCCGAATCCGCGGCATTGCCTCGGCCCGTCTCAAGGAAACCGACCGCGTCCAGGCAACCTGTACGGAGCTGGCCCGGCTTGGCGTTCGTGTCGAGGAACACGAAGATGGCATGACGATCTATCCGTGTGAGAAATTCGCTCCTGTGACAGTTCAAACCTATAATGACCACCGTATGGCAATGGCGTTTTCATTAATCGGCCTGCGAGTACCTGGTGTGAGGATTGAAAATCCAGCTTGTGTCTCCAAGACATTCCCTGGCTACTTCGGAGTATTGGAATCGCTGCGATGATACAACTCGGTTTGATCGGCTATCCACTGGCACATAGTCTCTCCCCCAGGCTGCATCAGGCGGCGTTACACGCCTGTGATCTGCAAGGCGATTATTCGCTCTTTCCGGTCGAGCCCGATAATATACAAGGCCTGGAAGCTATACTGGATCGCGTCCGCGCGGGTGAAATCACCGGCCTCAACGTGACAATTCCGCACAAGCAGACCGTCATCCCGCTGGTCGATGCATTGACTCCGACTGCCAGAGCGATCGGCGCAATCAATACAATATACTTGCGAGATGGGAGTCTGATCGGTGATAATACCGATGCAGCCGGTTTTCGGGCCGATTTGAAAAAACACTTATCCACGGTGCCACGGAGGCACGGGAAACTAACAGCCCTGGTTCTCGGCGCAGGTGGGTCCGCGCGGGCGATCGTCTATGCTTTGGTCAATGATGGATGGGAAGTTAAGATTGCTGCGCGTCGAGTTAAACAGGCCCACCGGCTGGCATTATCATATCCTGGGAACGAAATACGCATTGCGAATCTCAAATCGCTCCAGACCAACCTTCCACCTTTGACCTTTGACCTACTCGTCAACACTACACCCGTTGGAATGGCACCCAATATTGACCAATCCCCGTGGCCGGAGAATCTGGCTTTTCCCGAGCGTGCAGTAATTTATGATTTGGTCTACAATCCACGTGAGACCAAGCTTGTCCGGGATGCCTGTCTGCAGGGACGGCTCGCCACGACCGGGCTTGGCATGCTCATCGAACAGGCTGCCCTCTCCTTTGAAATCTGGACAGGCCACCGGCCATTGGCTGAGGCCATGTTTGATGCCCTCAGCCAAGATGCCTGGTAACACGTGTTACCTCATCACCGAATACTGACGATTGGATCCTTTCATGTCACTTCGTTTTCTCACCGCAGGTGAATCCCACGGCCCCGCGTTGACCGCGATCCTCGAAGGATTGCCTGCTGGCCTGCCTCTCAGCGCCTCCCTCATCGACATTGAGCTTGCTCGCCGCCAAAGGGGCTATGGCTCTGGCGGGCGGATGAAGATCGAAAAGGATTCGGTACAGATCCTCGGGGGCGTTATGGCAGGGAAGACCACGGGCGCGCCGCTTGCGCTGCTCGTGCCAAACCTGGATCATGCCAGGTGGAAGGGGAAAGCCATCGAGCCGATGACCGCGCCTCGTCCCGGGCACGCGGATCTGACCGGCGCGGTAAAGTATGGATATAAAGATCTGCGGCCTGCGCTCGAGCGCGCCTCGGCACGGGAAACGACGATGCGCGTCGCCGCAGGGGCAATCTGCAAACATTTTCTTTCCCAATTTGGAATTCTCGTGGGCGGGTATGTTGCATCCATCGGGTCCGTGCAAACGGATTTTGGCGATATGCCCTATGAAGAGCGCTTTGCCCGGGCCGAAGAATCCGATGTAAGGTGTCCGGTGGAAGCGGCCGCGGCGCAAATGCGAGTTGAAATCGAAAAAACAATCCACGCAAAGAATACGCTGGGCGGCGTGCTCGAGATCGTTGCATTGAATCTGCCGGTCGGCCTCGGGAGTTTTGCCCAATGGGATAAACGTCTTGAGGCACGGCTTGCGATGGCGGTGATGTCTGTGCAGGCCATCAAAGGTGTGGAAGTGGGTGATGCCTTCGCCAATGCGCGTTTACCCGGAACGCAAGCGCACGATCCCATAACCCTGGAGCATTCACACCTCCAGCGCTCCACGAACCGAGCCGGCGGGACGGAGGGCGGTATCTCCAATGGCCAGCCGGTCGTCATCCGTGCAGCGATGAAGCCCATTGCCACGACACTGACCCCCCAACAGACGGTCGATCTGGCCTCGGGCACGGAATCCCCTACCAAATATGAGCGCTCGGATTTTTGCCCTGTTCCGCGCGCCGTGCCTATCCTGGAGGTGATGGTGGCCTTCGTGCTCGCGGATGCCCTGCTCGAGAAACTGGGCGGCGATTCGATGGAGGAAATAAGACCCCGCTTCGAGGCGTTGCGCCAGGCCAGCCTGCGCCACCTGCAAATGGATAATACTCCGCATGTCTTTTGGGAATGAGTGATGCCGCATATTTTCTTATATGGCCCGCCCGGAACAGGTAAATCGACGGTTGGCAAAGTCCTGGCAAAGAACTTGAACTTGCCGTTCCTGGACATGGATCGCCTGGTCGAAGCCAGGTTGGGCATGCCGGTTTCAGGGATCATCGAACGGCATGGCGAGGCACCGTTTCGGGACTATGAAGCTGCGGTATTGCAGACTCTCGCAGATGAGATGGATAGCGTAGTGGCATTGGGCGGGGGCACACTTCTGCGCGATGAGAACCGCAGGTTTGCAGAGAAACACGGTCAGGTGATCCTGCTGATGGCAAAGGCGGAAACGCTGCTGGAGCGCCTGCGCCAGGGTCCTGGAAAACGACCTTTGTTATCAGGTAACCTGGGGGAAAGTTTGTCTGCCTTGTTGGAAAAGCGCCGTGAGCACTACGCATCTTTCGACCGTCAGCTCTGTGTAGATGGCCATAGGTCGGATCAAACCGCCT
>DASTFG010000421.1:0-10620 GCA_035708785.1 Anaerolineales bacterium | reverse complement strand
TGGCCGCCTCCCTGCGCGAGCTGACTAATTTCGACAGGACATTTATCGGTAAGGTGATCCGGCCCATGCTCCCGGTGATCTTGAACGAGCTGTTCTGGTCGCTCGGGATCACAACTTACAATATCATCTATGGCCGGCTCGGAACCACATCTTACGCTGCGATCAACATCGTTTCCACCATCGAGCAGGTGGCCTTCGTCCTGTTCATCGGGATTTCCAACGCGACCTCTGTGCTGGTCGGGAACAACATCGGGGCCGGCCGGGAGGAGCGCGCCTACACGTATGCAGGCCGCTCGATTGGACTGGGCATTGCCGGTGGGCTGCTGATCGGAATCCTGCTGCAGCTTGTAAAAGGACCCGTCCTGTCGCTGTACAACGTCTCGCCCGAAGTGATCGAGAATGCCGGGCGCCTCCTCAATGTTGTCACTTTCTTCCTCTGGGTGCGCGTCAACAACATGACAATCGTGGTCGGCATCCTGCGGGCGGGCGGCGATACGCGCTTCTCGCTCTTCCTGGACGGGATCATCATCTGGCTGGTCGGCGTACCGATGGCGTACCTGGGCGCGAACGTCCTGCACTTGCCTGTGTACTTCGTCTATCTGTGCGCGATGTCTGAAGAAGTCACGAAATGGTTCCTGGGGATCAACCGCTATTTCTCACGCAAGTGGATCAACAACCTCGCGGCGCAGGTGGAGGGGATTTAGACCGGGCATCCCGATCTCCCGATTTTGGATCGAAGCCAGGAGACCCAGGTCTTGCCCCGCAGGCGTCGCGTGGCGCGGATGCGTCAGGCGCTGCGCAAAGACTTCGGAGTCCGGCTCGAAAAACTTTTAAGAATACCGTCCTTGACAGTTCATCGCCGTCCGGTGTAAACTCGAACCGCTTTACTTAAAGCAAGATAAGTAGGCAAATCTTATGAAAGGAGCGCACTGCATGTCTCTGTCCTGGTTCGTCCCCCTCTTTATCAGCCCAATCGGTGCTGGTAAATTTCCTTGTCGTAGTGCGCCTGCAGACCGTAATTAGGTCTAAATGTCCTGAGCTTTTCCGGGCTGTGGCGCAATTGCCACAGCCTTTTCGTTTAATACATTCGGAGATTGCACATGACCACATTCGAGCCTGCCCTGACATTTGATTTTCGCAAAGCGATCGATAAGAACCACCTGCGAGGTATGTGGAAGATGATGGTGGACTATCGTCTGCCGTATGCCGCCGCGACCGCCGCGCTGGCCGTTTCCGCACTGGCGCAGACATTCATGTATCTGTTGCTTCGTTACTTTGCTGACGATGTCCTGACACAAGGAAACTACATCGGTAACAGCCTGGCGCAGACCTTTCTGTGGATCGGGCTAGCGTTCGTGGGTCTGGCCGTGATCCAGGGCGGATTCTCGTTCCTGTCCGGACGTCTGGCTGCCTACACTGCCGAGGGGATCACGCGCCGCCTGCGCGACTTCCTCTTCGACCACATCCAGCGCCTGAGCTTCTCGTACCACGCCACGACGCCGACCGGCGACCTGATCGAGCGCGTGACCTCGGACGTGGACGCGCTGCGCCGCTTCTTCAGCGAGCAGGGCATCGGCATCGGGCGCATCGTCCTGTTGTTCGTGATCAACTTCATCGCGATCCTGAACCTCAACGTCAGGCTCGGCCTGCTCTCCGTCATTGCGATCCCATTCATGCTCGTAGCCTCGATGTGGTTCTTCAAACGAGTAAAGAAGGCCTTCGAGGCCTACCAGGGTCAGGAAGCGGTCCTCTCTACCACGCTCCAGGAGAACCTGACCGGCGTGCGAGTCGTCAAAGCCTTCGCCCGGCAGGATTATGAAAAGGAGAAATTCGAGAAGGACAACTGGACCAAGTATATAAAAGGGAAGTTCCTGCTCCTGATGCATTCTCTGTTCTGGCCCCTCTCGGATATCGTGCTTGGGCTCCAGATGCTGTTCGGGTTTGTCTATGCGGCCCTGATGGCGATCAACGGAGAGATCACGGTTGGCATGTACATTGCCTACGTCGGCCTGGTGGTCTGGCTGATCTGGCCCATCCGCAACCTGGGGCGCATCATCGTCAATGCCTCATCGGGCGTGGTGTCGTATGGCCGCCTGATGGAGATCGTCAAGCAGTCGCGCGAGCCGCTCTTCGACGGCAGGGTCCAGCCGGACGGTCCGGTCCGGGGCGAGCTGGTCTTCGAGGATGTCTCGTTCATCTATTCGGACGGCAAGGATCATGTCCTGAAGAACGTGTCCTTCCAGGTCAAGCCCGGGCAGGCCGTCGCTCTGCTTGGCTCGACGGGATCCGGCAAGTCCTCGCTGGTAAACCTGCTGCCGCGGTTTCATGAATACACGAGCGGCCGCATCCTGCTGGACGGTGTGGAGCTCAAGGATTACTCACGCGCCTACCTGCGCAAGCAGATCGGCATCGTCGAGCAGGAACCGTTCCTGTTCAGCCGCTCGATCCGCGAGAATATCACCTACGGTGTTGGCCGTGACGTTTCGCAGGAGGAAGTAGAGCGCGCCGCAAAAGCCGCGGCGATCCACGATGTGATCCTAGGCTTCCCGGATGGCTATAACACCCTGGTCGGCGAGAAGGGCGTGACGCTTTCCGGCGGCCAGAAACAGCGTGTGACCATCGCACGAACCCTGCTCAAGAACCCGCGCATCCTGATCCTGGACGACTCAACCTCATCTGTGGACACCGAGACCGAAGCCGCGATCCGGGATGCACTGAACGAACTGATGGAAAACCGCACGACGTTTATCATCGCCCACCGCATCCAGTCGGTCATGATCGCAGATTTGATCCTGGTACTGGACAAAGGCGAGGTCATCCAGATGGGTACACACGAAGAGCTGGTGTCGCAAATGGACGGCATGTACCGCCGGATCTACGACATCCAGACCCGCATCGACGAAGAACTGGAGATGGAGATATCGCGTGCGAATTGATTTGTAGGGGTGGACGCGGTCCACCCTACCGGAGAATGAAAAATGTCTGACGAAATCATCGAACTCGAAGAAGAGGAGCATACCTCACAGTTGACTGCGCCGGTGCTCAAGCGCATTGTTGCGCTGCTCAAGCCGCACTGGAAATGGGTCGTGGGCTTCGTCATCACGATCATGCTGACCTCGATCCTGGATGCCTACTTCACCTACCTCAACAAGCAGATCGTGGATACAGGCATCACGCTCGGTGACCGGTCCGCGTTGACCCGCATTGCGATCACCTACGGCATCTTCCAGCTATTGCAGGCCGGGTTCGTGTTCACGTTCATCTACCTGGCCGGCGTGCTCGGCGAGCGGGTGCAATATGACCTGCGCAAGATGCTCTTCAACCATCTGCAGGACCTGTCGCTCTCGTATTATGCACAGAACGCGGTCGGACGGCTGATCGCACGCGTCACTTCCGATACGGGCCGCGTCTCCGAGCTCCTGACCTGGGGCGTGGTGGACACCACCTGGGCTGTGATGAACATCAGCACCTCGCTGATCTTCATGGCCATTATCAACTGGAAGCTGGCGCTGATCGTATCGGCCGCCATCCCGGTCATGGTCTTCATCGCCGTGCAGTTCCGCAAGAAGATCCTGGTCGAGTACCGCGTCTCGCGGCGCACCAACTCCAAGATCACCGGCGCATTCAACGAGAACTTCCAGGGCGTGAAGGTCGTCAAGGCACTGCTCCGCGAGGACGAGAACACGAAAGAGTTCCAGGGCCTCACATCCAAGATGTACAAGGCCTCCTACCGGGCTGCCTGGCTCTCGGCGCTCTTCCTCCCCACCGTGCAGATCATCGCCGCGGTGGCAATGGGCCTGATCATCGGCTACGGCGGCATGCAGATCCAGGTCGGGCTGATGACCATCGGCGGCATCCAGGCCTTCGTCTCATACCTGACCTTCATGATGTGGCCGATCCAGGACTTCGCCCGGGTCTATGCCGAGATGCAGCATTCCATTGCCTCGGCCGAGCGGATCTTCCGCCTGATCGATACCCCGCCTGAGGTCCACGATAAGCCCGACGCCGTCGAAGCGAAGACGCTGCTGGGCGAGATCGAATTCGACCATGTGGACTTCTACTACGAGGACCGCAAGCCCGTCCTGACGGACTTCACCCTCAAGGTCCAGCCCGGCGAGACGATCGCGCTGGTCGGCCCAACGGGGGGAGGCAAGTCCACGCTCGTCAACCTCCTGTGCCGGTTCTACGAGCCGCGCCGGGGCGTGATCCGGATCAACGGCCTCGATTACACGGATTACGCGCTCGCATCGATCCACAGCCGGATCGGGATCGTGCTCCAGACGCCGCACCTGTTCTCGGGCAGCGTCCGCGACAACA
This sequence comes from Anaerolineales bacterium, assembly GCA_035708785.1. Classification (GTDB taxonomy): domain Bacteria; phylum Chloroflexota; class Anaerolineae; order Anaerolineales; family Villigracilaceae; genus Defluviilinea. Next base: position 6,303 of record DASTFG010000421.1, on the reverse strand, counting down.
TCCGCTATGGACGCCTGGAGGCCAGCGACGAAGAGATCATCGAAGCCGCCAAGATCGCCGGCGCGCACGACTTTATTGTCACGCTGGAGAAAGGCTACGAGCAGAACGTAGGCGAAGGCGGCAACCTGCTCTCCGTCGGGCAGAAGCAATTGATCAGCCTGGCGCGCGCCGTGCTGGCCCGTCCCGAGCTGTTCATCATGGACGAGGCCACCTCTTCGGTGGACACCCTGACCGAAGCCCTCATCCAGCGCGGCATGGAAGCCCTGATGAAAGGACGCACCTCGTTCGTCATCGCGCACCGGCTGTCGACCATCCGGCGCGCAAACCGGATCCTCGTCATCGAGGACGGGAAGATCGCTGAGCAGGGCACACACGCCGAGCTCCTGCGCCAGCGCGGTCACTACTACCGGCTGTACACACAGCAGTTCCGCCACGAGCTGGAGACACAGTACGGCCTGGCGGAGGCCGTTGGCATCGCGGAGAAAGCAGCCGAACCTGAAGCACTGGCTGCAGATTAATTGGAGACCTGACAGGTCTACACCATGAATGAGTTACTCAATCTAAGACCTGTCAAGTCTTGTGAGGTAACGATGAAAACGAATAACTTACTGGCAAGATATGACAAGAACCTGCGAATACACACGCACTACCCGGAAGCACGCAAGGAAGTGACCAGGGACGTGGTGAGGTTCGTTCGCAGGGCGCCCGGCATGAACTTCGTGTCGTTCACCTTCGCGACCGAGCGCGACCTGGACCGCGTGATCGACCAGCAGGTAGATTACTTCCTGCCGATGGAGCAGCCCTTCACCTGGAAGGTCTACGACCACGACCTGCTGCCGAGCCTGAAAGACAGATTGGCCACCCGCGGCTTTGCCGGCGACGACGAGCCTGCCGCCGTGATGGTCCTGCGCGTCAAGAAGGCGCCTGCCGCGCTCTTTGAGCCTGTAAAGACGGACATCCGTCGCATCACCGACCCGGAGCACCTTAAGGACGTCATCCACGTCCTGGACAGCGTCTACGGGGGGCATAACACCTGGGTCAACGACCGGCTGGGCGGCCATCTCCAGATCCCCGGCTACCTGAGTGTGTACGCCGCCTATGTCCAGGATGAGCCCGCTTCCATCGCCTGGACCTACTTCCCTCGCGGCCAGTTCGCGACCATGTTCGCCGGAACGACGATCGAGAAATATCGCAGGCAGGGACTGTATACCAGCCTGATCGCGGTCCGGCTGCAAGAGATGCGAGAGCGCGGCTACCCCTACGCCGTCGTGGAGGCCGGGGACATGAGCAAGCCCATCCTGGCCAGGCACGGCTTCCAGCACCTGACCACCGTGCACGATTACGAGTGGAAGGGGAATTAGGCCCCATCCTGGTGCTTCAGTTCGTCCGCAGTTGAATTGCTGGACGAACTGAAGTTCCTAAAATGAAGGCACCCACCGCAAGGTGGGTGCCTTTTATTGTCTTCAGATCGGTCAGGGATCCTGTGAATAGGAAAGGGTATTGTGAGACAATCGAACCTGTATCGCGGCTCCTATCGCGGCATGGGCTGGATACGGGATGGATACAGGATAGATACAGGATGGATACAGGATGAACATACGCAGAGGCTATTTGCTTCAAATTGCCTGGCTGGATATTTTGAGGGGAGAGCAGAGAGAGGTATCGGTCGTGATTGGGACTTTTACCGGAAGAGCCCCATTTTGTGACAGTCTACAGATCATGAAGAGTAAGAGACCGGCTGAGAATGAAAGTTTTGTCAGGCAATCCAGGCGACCCTGCATTTACCTTGCACCTGTACCGATACTTCACATCGATCCAAAGCCAGCGTGTCCAGAGCGGGAGGCTATAGGCACGGACGCGTCCAAGAGAACCACGGATACAACAAACTCTGCGTCTCCGTGGCATGAGGAAGTATTTGGGAGGGACGGTCAGCAGGTCAGGTTTAATACTGGTTCTTGCCGCCGGTGCTGACCTCGTGCAGGAACCAGATACGCTTCTCGGTCTGGTCGAGGAGTTCCTGCAGCAGGTTCGCGGTGGGGGTATCGCGGTTCTCTTCGCAAATATCGATGGCATCCCGCATCTGCCGGGCCATCTGGCTGTTATCCCGCAGCAGCTCTTCGATCATCTCGTCGGGCGGGACGAAGTCCCGGTTCTGGTCTTCGATGCTCTGCAGCTGGCCGATGTGGCCGACGCTCCGGATGGTCAGACCACCGATGCGGCGCAGACGCTCCGCCAGCGGATCGATCGAGTCGAGGATGGACTGCGCCTGCTCCTCGAACAGCAGGTGGTAATCCCGGTAGTGGGAGCTGGCGACGTGCCAGTGGAAGCTCTTGGTCTTGACGAAGAGGGCAAAGGCATCCGCAACGAGGGTGTTGACCGTGTCGACAACCTGCCCGGCCTCCTCGGGGGTCAGGTCGGTGGGGGTGGCGAGCTCCTGCGGAGCCGGGTAAGACTTGATCTGTTCCATTTCTTTCGCCGATTGCTTTGTGGGCGTGGCAGCCATTCGTATCTCCTTTCTGATACAGTCTTCAAGGGCCTCAATATGAAATTCCCCGCGTGTGTCTCTGTTCTATAACGTATGACGGGCAGGAAGCGTTATAGGGAGCCTGTTTCCTGCCGATTGGCTCTCGCTAGCCCAACACGATCCCCTCTTTTGTGACCGGCAGTTCCTTCGCACACTTCTGGCATTTCCACGCCTCCGCTTCCCTCTCCCAGTGGATCTGCCCGCAGGCGGGACAGCGCAGCACCTCGGAGAGTCGCCGCGCCGGAGCCGGGGGCGCAGAACCCGTCTTGAGGGCGAGGACCCTGTCGAAGAGCTTCCACCATTTTGTGATCTGTATCTGTTCGAACCCGTGCCGATCCAGCAAAGCTGTGATCTGATCCCGGCTCTTGACCCTGGCTTTGCGCCCGGATTCTTCGGTGCCGCGTGACGTGAGCAGGACTCCGCCCGGATGCAGAACACGGGAGAACTCTGCTAATGGCTCGTCCATGGCCGGGAAGAGCTCCAGTACCTCCAGGCCGCAGACCGCGTCGAAGGCCGCGTCGGGGAACGGGAGCGGCAGGGAGAGGTGACGGAGGAGTTCAACCTTCCGCTCCCCCTGCGGGGACTTCGCAGCGCGAGGGTATAGTTTTGCAGCAGCCTGTTCCAGCATCCCCTGCGAGAGGTCGAGGGCAATGATATGTCCATTGAATTCCGGTCTGCTTAACAGCGCGTAGGAGAGGCGGCCCGTGCCGGCGGCAAAATCGAGAATAAAAGGCTCGGGCACATCCCTGAGCGCGTCCAGTAATGGCGCCGCCAGCATCTCGTCGTCATGAAGCTGGCTCTCGCGTTTGTCCTGATCGTACTTCTTCGACCAGCGGTCATACAGCCAGGCCTGCACGCGCGGCCCTAGGTGCACGCCTTCGTAAAAATAGATCTCGCGGTCCAGAATGTAAGCGACGGCAAGCAGCACTGCAATGAGGAGGATCCCGGTCATGGCGCTGCCAGGGTTCAGGCTTTGGCTCTCTGCCTGAGCGCTTCGTATACGATCAGCGCGGTGGAAACGGAGACGTTCAACGAGTTCACCTTCCCCAGCATCGGGATCTTCACTCTTACATCCGCGTTCGACAGCCAGAAATCGGTCAACCCCCGGTCCTCTGTGCCGACGGCGATGGCGATGGGCTCGCGCAGATCAATATCAGAGTACACCACCTCAGCGGAGGGCGTGGCGGCGAGAATCCGCATCTTCCACTTCTTCATCCAGACCAGGGCAGAGACGTTATCGCTCTCCACAACCGGTACGCTGAACACTGCCCCCCGGCTGGCGCGTACGGCGTTGGGGTTCCACAGGTCGACGCGGGGATCGCAGACGAGCAGCGCGTCCACGCGGGCCGCGTCCGCCGTGCGCAGGATCGCCCCCAGGTTGCCCGGCTTCTCGACCGACTCGGTAACGACCACCAGTGCCGGCTCACTCAATTGCAGATCGTCCAGGGACCGCTGCGGGATGGGAAAGACCGCCAGCCAGCCATCCGGGTTCTCACGGTAGGACAGCTTTTCGAAGACCGGCCCGCTGACCGTGAGGGTCTCGGTGGGGACCCCTTCCAACCGGCCTGCGGCTAGCTCAGGCGAGGTCAGGAGCGTCTGCGGCCTATATCCCGCAGCGAGCGCCAGCCGGATCTCGTCCAGCCCTTCGACCAGCATCAGCCCATCCCTCTGGCGCTGGCGCTTGTCCTCGCGCAGCCGGACAAGATGCTTGACACGCGGGTTTTGCAGGCTGGTGATGTCCATTATGCTGCGCGGGCAGCGCCTGTGCCATGACTTCGAAACATGAACAGAAAGTAGATTCCAACAGCCAGATACGCACCGAAGTAAGCCAACCCACCCGGCCTTGCAACAAAATCAAATAGACGGATATATACAAACCCCGCCGAGGTGATGAAAACAATCAATCCATAGGCTGCAAGGCCATAGGTGAGGAGCGCATCCAGGTTCTTATTCCACAAGAAGGGAATCGCTGATAGCGCCAGCGCAAGATAAAACATACCGAAGCTTCGCAATGTGAATGGGGACATGATCTCCGGGAAGATACCGCCGTTCGTGCCGGGTGCGCCGATTGGGGCGGTCAGGCCGTACAGCCCCAGGAAACCGACGAAGAGGACGAACAGGATCGCGCCCAGACGATGCTGCGTCCGCATGGCTCTCGCAGGCGGCTCGATGGCAGGTCGGATGCGAATCCAGTCGACCAAGCCCACCAGAGCGGTAATCACAGTCACGAAGAGCGTGATGAGATACAACCATGCAATCGGATGCACGAGTACCACTCTATCCCGAAATGCAGACAGCACGAGCAGCTCGCCAATGCCGAACAGCCAGAGGTAGAGAAGTGCCGGGTAGACCAGCCGCCAGCTCCAGCGGCGCGCTACGATCCAGGCCAGCCAGGCGTTGCCCAGGCACCAGCCGCCGATTGTCATGGTCATAAACGGCGTGACACTCCAGGCAAAGACCGGCGCCAGCTGTTCAGGAAGAAAGAAAAGCAGGGTCCCCAGGACAGCATAAAGAACTACGTTCAGATACACCAGCCAGCGGGAGATGTCAGACAGCATGTTCCCCTCTCAGCATACCCGTACCCTCCCGGAGAATCGTAATGGTCAGAGGAATCCCGATCAGAAAATACGCGCCAACGTAGATATACTGCCCGGGATTGGCCGCAAAATCGAAGAGATCAAAGTACATGAAGATCGCGGCAGTGATCGCGAGCACCAGCATGTAAGAGGAGAACCCGTAATGGAGCATGGGCGTCAGGTTGCGCTCTCGAAGCAGAACCGCCGCGCTGACGCAAAGAGAAAGATAGAAGGCTGCGAAGGCCCGCAGAGTAAAGAGGGACATGACTTCCGGGAATACGCCGCCGTTGGTGCCCGGGTCTCCGATCCGGGCATACAGGCCGTAGACCGCCAGCCCGCCGACGATCAGCACAAAAGCCGCAAGCAGGAAGTAATGATAAGGCCCCGCCGGCGGTCCGAAGGCTTCGCGCCCGGGCCGGAGCCGGCCCCATTCATAAATCCCCAGCACAGCCGCAAAGGCATTCAAGCCGATCGTCGCGACGTACAGCCAGGCAACCGGATGTTCCAGGACAACTCGATCCCGGAACGCCAGCAGCACGGCCAGCTCCGAAAGGCCGAAGACCCATAGATAGATCAGGGACGGGTAAACAAGTTTCCAATCCCATCGGCGGGCCGTGAAGAAGGCCGACCAGGCATTCCCTAAACACCAGCCGCCCATCGTGGCGGCCATGAACGCGGTCACGTTCCAGGCAAAGACAGGCGCAAGCTGTTGGCCAAAGAAAAAGAGGAGAAACCCCAGAACTCCATAAAGAGCGGAAAGCAGATAGGTAATCATGCGAGAGGTATTGGACAGCATCAGTCTACTCCGAAAAGAAAATGGGTGTTAGCTTTCATAACACCCAGCCCTCCAAGAAGTTAGGCTAATTCTCGACTAGAAGGCAGGCCGCTTTGTGAGTCTCGCTGACGGTAAAAAGACGCGGGTCTTCCACTGGGCACCGGTCAAAGGCTAGCGGGCAGCGCGGATGGAAACGGCAGCCTGTCGGCAGATTGATCGGGTTCGGGGTCTCTCCCTGCAGGATGATCCTCTTCTTGCGCATGCGCGGGTTCGGGACCGGGATGACAGACAGAAGAGCCTGGGTATAAGGATGCTTCGGATTCTTCAGCACGTCGGTCATGGTCCCGATCTCGACGATGCGGCCCAGGTACATTACGGCCACGCGGTCCGCAAAGTAACCGACCGTGCCCAGATCGTGCGTGATGAAG
>DASTFG010000420.1:0-4463 GCA_035708785.1 Anaerolineales bacterium | reverse complement strand
CGAAATCATCCAGACCTTCGATCCGGCTGTAAACGGAACCAAACTCACGGTGTTGGCGCAGGGTGAGCCTGGTGGTTTCTTCAGGCTGGCGGCCGGCATGGTCCAGAAACAACTGGAGAGCCAGATTCAAGGGGATGCAGAGCGGCTCAAGAGGGTGCTGGAAGAATAATTCAAGAGGGGGCTGTCTGTTACTGTCAACATGAAAAGGGAAGATAAATGAAACCCAACGTACGCGCTTCTGTTGTGAAGTCCCTGCGCCGAAGGCTGGATCCCGATGAATACCGTGCGATCCGCAAATTATGGATCGCGCATTCCATCGCCGAGGATACACGCGATATCCCGGGCTTGATGGCAACCCTGACCGAGGATTGTGTCTATACCATTGGAAACAATGGCGTGAGCTGGTATGGAAAGCAAGGCGCAACCCAGTTCTACCAGGACTTGCTGACTGCCTTTCCCGACATTCACTTCGATCTGCAGCATATCGTGATCGGCCCGCAGGGGGTGTTCGAGGAAGCAAATGTCACGGCCACCTATGAATCGCAGTGGCTGGATATGCTGCCTCCCACTAATCAGCCAATTGAATTCACCGTCACTATTCTATTCCCCTGGCATACGCAACAAAGGCTGTTCACGGGGGAGCGTATTTACTTCTATTTGAAATGAGGTTTTTGCAGTTCATCCTTATCGGTCTGCTTATCGCTGGCTGCATGCCGCCCATTGGACAGCTGACCCCGACCGCGACAACTGAAGCCGGACTGACATTCACATCTGTGCCCATACCGATGGGCACTCCGTCCGTCACACCTTTGCCCGTCGCGGACCCTGTGCTGGTCGGCGCAGGCGATATCGCGCATTGCTCCAGCGCAGGCGATGAAGCCACGGCGAACTTGATCGACAGTCTGCCCGGCACTGTGTTCACGACTGGCGACAATGTGTATCCCGACGGGACAGCGGCAGAGTTTGCGAATTGCTATGAGCCATCCTGGGGACGCCACAAGGCCCGCACATACCCGTCGCCGGGAAATCATGACTATCACACTGCAGATGGCGCAGGTTATTTCAATTACTTTGGACCGCGGGCGGGAGAACCTGGGAGGGGTTACTACAGTTATGACCTGGGTGAGTGGCATATTATCGTGCTGAACAGCAACCTCCCGGTGGAGGCCGGCTCGCCGCAGGAACAATGGCTGCGAGCAGACCTCGCCACCCGTCCGGCTGCCTGCACACTGGCATACTGGCACCATCCACGCTTTAGCTCCGGCAGTCTGCATGGGAGCAACCGTCGGATGCAGCCACTATGGGAGGCACTGTACGATTTTGGTGCAGATGTGGTCCTCGCCGGGCACGAGCATAACTATGAGCGATTCGCACCTCAGGATCCACGGGGCGTTGCGGACCCGGCCCGTGGTATTCGCCAGTTCGTGATCGGGAGCGGTGGTCGCAGCCATTATCCGTTTGGTCAGCCCCTCCCGACCAGCGAAGTGCGGAATGACGACACCTATGGGGTGCTCAAGCTGACCCTGCACTCCGGGAGCTATAGCTGGGAATTCGTTCCGGAGGCGGGAAAGACGTTTACCGATTCGGGAAGTGCGCCATGCGTGTCTCCTTAAACCGCTCTGCTACCATGATCTTAAGAGAGGACTCGACCTTGCACGAATTTGGCAGATTCCGTCGTTAATACTTACAAACTTGAAATCTTAAATTTTTCTTAGGTGATAATAACGGAATTGAAAGTGTTAATTCCCTATAAACGGGGTAAGATTGGGGGAATTTCAACAAGTCCGCATGCGGACCGATCGAGGCAACATGAAACACTCTGTAACCCAACTCTTCGACTTTTTCAAAAAACATAAGTACGGCAGAATGAGCCTGGCATTCGTACTGGCCGGGCTGGTCGTCACCAGTACGCTCCTTTTTCGATCAAGACAGCAGGAAGAGCCGATCCCGCTGAGTGAGGTGGCGGCGGCGATCTCGGCAGGAGATGTGCTGAGAATTGAGGACACTCAGGAAAACGGCAACTTAACTGTTTATTACAAGGATGGCTCACAGCACACCGCGCGGAGGGATAAAGGGGCTTCCTTCCTGGAACAAATGGAATATTTGGGGGTGAACAACAGCAAATTGGCAGGCCTGCAATATGAGATCGTGGAATCAAATAAGTTGACCGGTGAGAGGGCCATGAACACCCTTGTCAGTGTGGCAATGCTGGGCCTTATGGCCTTTGCACTGACCCGTGTCACCGGTGGAGGCTTAATGGCATTCCGAAAAAAATATACGGAGGGGGCCATACCGGACATCAAATTTCAAGATGTTGCGGGGGTGGATGAATGCCGTGAGGAACTCGTCGACATTGTCACTTTCTTAAAAGGCAATGCCATGTATCAGCGCCTTGGCGCACGCATGCCACGCGGGGTGTTGCTCGTGGGCGATCCGGGTACGGGCAAGACTTTACTTGCCAAGGCAATCGCCGGTGAGGCCCGTGTGCCTTTCTTCACCACCTCCGGCAGCGAATTTGTGGAATTATTTGTCGGTATGGGCGCCAGCCGGGTGCGCGCCCTGTTCAAGAAAGCTCGCTCCAAAGCCCCCTGTATTATCTTTATCGATGAGATCGACGCCGCGGGCCGGAAACGCCACTCCAGTGGTGGAGGCGGCGAAATGGAGCAGGATCAGACCCTCAACCAGCTGCTCGTGGAGATGGATGGTTTTGCCGCCTCTGAGGGGATCGTCGTGCTGGGCGCAACCAACCGGGTGGATGTCCTCGACCCGGCTCTAACCCGCTCCGGTCGCTTTGACCGCCATGTGAATGTACCGCGTCCCGATGTGAAAGGACGCCTTGCCATCCTGGAAGTCCACGTCAAAAACCGCCGCCTGGCGCCGGACGTGAATCTGATGGACATCGCAAAGTCCACGCCGGGGCTGGTGGGAGCAGATCTCGCGAACATCGTAAATGAAGCGGCCATCCTGGCAGTACGCGGTGGGCACGATGTCATCACTGTGCAGGATTTTCAGGAAGCCGTGGAAAAGAACCTGACCGGTGGCATCCAGCAGAAGAGTCGCGTGATGAGTGAGTCAGAGCGCCGCACGATTGCGTATCATGAAGCCGGGCACGCGGTCGTCATGCACGAAACGCCGCACTCCGACCCGGTCTATAAGATCACGATCATTCCCAGGGGCCAGATGGGCGGCTTTACCATGTCTCTGCCGGAGCAAGATAGCATGCTGATGTCACGCAACCAGATCCTGGCGCGCATTACCAGTCTGATGGGTGGCCGCGTGGCGGAGGAGTTATTTTGCGACGATATCACCAGCGGCGCAGCCAATGATCTCAAGGTGGCTACACAGCTGGCAGAAGAAATGGTCATGCGGCTGGGCATGAGCGTGACAGGGCTACGGGTGCTCAACCGCGCCGAAGGCTATGAAGCCCTTGCAGCGCCAAATATGGGACAGAAGACATTTGAAGCGATGGACGAGGCAATCAGCCAGATCCTGGCCGAGGGATATCGTGAAGCCAAGCGCATCCTGACTGAAAAGCGGGAGGCGGTCGAGCGTGTGACGAAGGCGCTCCTGGAACAGGAAACTCTGGCTCGCGAGGAGTTTGCAGCCTTGATGTAAGCTGTGATAAGCGACAGGCTGTGGCCTGCAGACATGAGATCTTACGCAAAAGCTGGCTTTTCAGAGCCGGCTTTTGTTTTCTCGTAAAGACTGTGAGAGGAGCTGTACGTGGGCTACAAGTCAAGTTCTGTAATCACGGAGCGCACAACTTGCGCGCTGGCGCCTAATGCTCCTGTTTCGGCTTCACTCAAGTTGGGAAAGAATGTCTGGATAATTCCCTCTCCGCCGACCAGGTTCGGGAGCGAGACCGTAACATTTTTAATCCCCGCGACCTCATCCATCGGCGTGCAAACGGTGAGGATGGAGCGTTCATCCTGCAGAATCACTTCGACGATGCGGGCGAGAGCGCTGCCAACACCGTAATATGTCGCGCCTTTGCCCTCGATGATGCGATAGGCTGCCCGGCGGACTTTTTCGTCGATCTCAGCATAATCGTCAGGGCAGATCGAGAGTTCGCGGTCGGTACAGAATTCGTCCAAAGGGATTCCGCCTACGGTCACCAACGACCACGGTAAAACTTCCGAATCGCCATGCTCGCCGAGCACATAGGCATGGATATGGTGTGGATCGATATTCAGTCGCTGACCGATCAATGTTCGAAAGCGAGCTGTATCCAGCGTGGTGCCCGATCCGATCACGCGACGAGAAGCAACGCCGAAGCCTTTGGCGTAATGCGCGGCGACGTGAGTCATCACGTCCACAGGGTTTGTTGCGATGAGCAAAACAGCCTGGGGAGCATACTGCAGAATATTTGGGATCACTTCCTGGAACACCTTGGCATTTCGCCACAGCAGCGCCAGGCGTGATTCGCCAGGCCTTTGGCCAACCCCGGCCGAAACGACCACGAC
>DASTFG010000419.1:0-2668 GCA_035708785.1 Anaerolineales bacterium | reverse complement strand
ACGATGAAGGCGTGCGCAAGAACCTCATCGAGCTCAGCCTCCGGCTGGGACAGCCCGCGCAAGCGAACGCCGAGCTAGAAAGCTATCTCACCTATCTGCAGACCAGCAACCGCAGCGAACAGGGGATCCCATTTGTGGAGGGGCTGCTCGCCGAGCGTCCCGATGACCCGGTGCTAAAACGCGCGCTGGCAGGACTCTACCAGCAGGCAGGCCGCACGGAAGAGGCGGTAGCCCAGCTCGACTCACTGGCCGAGTCTTTGCTGCAAGCAGGCAAAAAGGAAGATGCGCTTGTCATCATCAACCAGATCCTGCTCCTGGGACCGACCAACGCAAATCAATACCGCCAGTTGTTGATGCAGCTTCAATCGGGGTAAAGGTGATTACGCGTCAGAACTCGTAGCGCGGCTCGTCCGTAACGACATGCCCGTTTCATAGTTCCCGTGACTCTAAATTCGGAGAAAGAATCTACTCATGCCTCAAACGCGTAACCGCGCCGTTATGAACTGGCTCTTCATCTTTGCCGCGTTCGTGGCGTTCCTTGTCGTCTTCGGCGGGTTTGTCCGCCTGACCCGCTCCGGCCTTTCCATCGTTGAATGGAATCCGGTCAGCGGAGCAATTCCACCCCTTGGCGAAGGGGCTTGGCAGATTGAATTTACCAAATACCAGCAGACGCCGGAATTCCAGCAGGTCAATTTCAACATGACCCTGGAGGAATACCGGTATATTTTCTTCATCGAGTGGGCTCATCGTTTCATCGCCCGCTTTGCGGGACTGGTCTATGCAATTCCGGTTTTCTATTTCCTGCTGAAAAAGACCATTCCGCTCAAGGAATTTGGCATCTACTTCCTCATGGGATCGCTCTTCATCGCTCAGGCCTTTGCGGGCTGGGTCATGGTCGCCAGCGGACTTGTGGACCGTCCCTCCGTGAGCCACTTCAACCTGACCATCCATTTGCTGCTCGCGCTGGCACTGCTCGGTCTCGCCCTGTGGACGGCGCTTGGACATAAATATGGGTTTCCTCATAGTAGTGAGAAGACTAGGTGGTCTCTGCCATCTAAACTGGCCCTGATCTCATTTATTCTGCTCATTATCCAAATCTCGTATGGGGGTATGACCGCGGGACTCAAAGCCGGTCACGTCTCGGATACCTGGCCATTGATGTTTGGCGCCTTGGTTCCGCCGAACTTATTCGACTCTCTGGTCAATGTATTTGAGACCCCACAGACGATTGTCTTCATCCACCGCTGGCTTGCGTGGCTCGGGCTGATCGCCGTGCCCGTAGTGTATTACTTTGCTAAGAAACAGAGCTATCCAAGGGATATTTTGAACGGCTTGTTATTGCTGACCGGCGCAGTCACTTTACAAATCGTCCTTGGGGTCTTGACGGTTTTGTCCTATGTCAATATTATGGTTGCGCTGATTCATCAAGCGAATGCACTGGTGCTGTTTGCGCTGGGGGCCTATTTCCTCCACCTCTTACGAGCATGGGATGCGGCGAAGCAATAATAAAACAATACGTGGCCGGGAGTGTATGCCCGGCCACGTTTTCGACTTGTGCCCCCTTTTCTATTCCTAGGGGTTGATGGCTTCCTGCATTGCACCGGTCGAGTCGTACACCGGGACGATCTGCTCTTCAGCCTGGTTGGGATCGAGCGCCTCCAGCATTGCGCCAGTGGCATCGTACACCGGTGCCGATTGCCCTTCCGGATTGCTGAGGTTGATCGCCTCCAGCATCGTCCCGGTCGAGTCGTACACCGGTTGAATGCTGACTTCTGCGTCCTCCAGTGCAATGGCTTCCAGCATCGCCCCTGTCGAATCGTAGACAGGAGCATTAGAGGCTTTCTTTGCTTCGGCCCGAGCATCGGACCAGATCTGGACGACTGCCCAGAATGCCAGCAAGCCAAGGATGGTGAATAAGAGCGTGAACCGTTTCATGAGATACTCCTTTCTGAGTGGTATACTTCGCTCCACGATTTCACTATACGGGGGAATGCAGGTGCATGGGTGTCGCTGGGTGACACAAAAGTGACACAAGGTACGGAGGGATACGTTGGCCGATGTATCGTTTGGCGAATGGCTGAAGCGCCGGCGTAAAGCAGGGGGATGGACGCAGGAACAACTTGCTTTGCAGATCAACTGCTCGACCAGCGCGTTGCGCAAGCTGGAGGCAGAGCTGCGTCGTCCCTCTCGAGAGATCATCCAACGACTGGCGGAAATCTTTCATATTCCCCTGGAAGAACAGAAATCCTTTCAGCGCTTTGCCCGTGGTGACTGGATGGCCTACCCAGGCGGAGATGTTGAGGAAGCGCCCTGGCGGGTTGCACGCGCAGTACATCGCACCCATCTGCCTGCTTCCACCACCTCCTTCATCGGGCGGGAGAAAGAACAAAAAGAGATCATCGATCTAATCGTCAAGCATCGCCTTGTGACCCTGACTGGTGCGGGCGGCATCGGCAAAACGCGGCTAGCATTGGAAACAGCTCAACAAGCACTGACCACTTTCCCAGATGGCCTCTGGTTCATTGAATTCGCCCCGCTGTCTGATCTTGAGCTCGTACCTCAGGTTGTCGTCACAACGCTGGGGCTGATCGAGCAAGCAAATCGTCCTCCCCTGACAATACTTACTGATTTTTTACGAGCCAGGCGGGCATTGCTGATTCTGGACAAC
>DASTFG010000418.1:0-5599 GCA_035708785.1 Anaerolineales bacterium | reverse complement strand
TGCCTGTGGGGGATCGAATGCCGAGTCTAATTCGCGCAGCCTGACCGTCTATGCCGCCGCGTCATTAACAGATGCTTTTACCGAGATCGGCGAAGCATTTGAGGCGGAAAATCCCGGCGTGACGATTGCATTCAACTTCGGCGGTTCGCAAAACCTTCGGACGCAGATCGAACAGGGCGCGCCGGCGGATGTGTTTGCGTCGGCCAATATGAGGGAGATGGATGCATTGGTGGCTCAAGACCTGGTGGAGGAAACTGCGCCGGAGATTTTCCTTACGAACCGATTGGTCGTGATCCTGCCGGAAGAGAATCCAGCCGGTATTGCCAGTTTGGAGGAGCTAGCCAGACCCGGATTGAAGCTTGTCCTTGCCGCGGAAGAAGTCCCTGCCGGGAGATATGCCCGGGACATCCTGGAGCATCTCAATGCCGCATTCGGCGCGGATTACGGGGATAAGGTATTGGCAAATCTGGTTTCGAACGAAGATAACATCAGGCAGGCATTGACGAAGGTCCAGTTAGGCGAGGCAGATGCAAGTATCGTGTATGTATCGGATGCAGTTGCCGTGCCAGAGCTTCGACGGATCGAGATCCCTGAGAGCATCAACGTGATTGCAGAGTATGCCATCGCGCCGCTCGTAGAGACTGAAGATAAGGAGTTGGCAGCTGAATTCATTACCTATATACTCTCGCCCAGAGGACAGGCCACACTCAAAAAGTGGGGCTTTACACCCATCGTTCCGTGATGTAAAACTAAATCTCCCATGTGGGAGATTTGGTCCTCTATGCCGCGCAACCGCACATCCCCTTTTTCCTTAAGACTCGCCCAGCTTTCCGAATGGCTTTTCATCCTCCCCAGTCTCCTGCTTCTGGCCCTTCTGGCGCTTCCGGTGATTGCTCTCCTCTGGCGCGCCGGCACGGATGGCATGCTCTCTTTGATCGCGCAACCCAGCGCGATTTCTGCCCTCAGGTTGAGCTTGTTGACCAGCACGTCGAGTATGCTGCTTGCAATTATCCTGGGTACCCCTCTGGCTTTTGTGCTTGCCCGCAGGAAGTTTACCGGAAAAACGTTTCTTGAACTGGTGATCGACCTGCCTATTGTATTGCCTCCCTCCGTTGCAGGGATTGCACTGTTGATCGCATTCGGCAGACAGGGCGTATTTGGGGCCTGGCTGGTCCCTCTTGGGATCACACTGCCTTTTACTACGGCCGCGGTCGTCCTGGCCCAGACCTTTGTCTCGGCGCCCTTGTTCGTCCGCGCCGCGCGGATCGGTTTTGCAGAAATCGAGCGTCAGGTGGTCGAAGCCGCGTACGTGGAAGGCAGCAATGAGTGGCAGCTCTTTCGTTTTATTATGTTCCCCCTGGCAGGGCGCGCCATTTTAAGCGGTGCGATCCTTGCCTGGACGCGCGCCATCGGCGAGTTTGGCGCGACCATTTTGTTCGCCGGGAATCTCGAAGGTGTTACACAAACCATGCCACTGGCGATTTATCTGGGATTGGAGAGAAGTCTCGGCGTCGCGCTTGCCTTATCGACCGTGCTCGTGTTTGTTTCATTCCTGCTGTTATTGCTCACCCGCCGGGTGGAGGCCCGGAAAGAAGATTCCACGGATTAAGAATCATGTTCCTCGACTCTGAAGTTTGGCACATCACTGCTCTCTCCATCCAGGTTTCTGCCATTGCGACGATCATCAGTCTCCTCATTGGGCTGCCGTTTGGCACGTGGCTGGCGCTGGGAAATTTCCGTGGTCGCTCCATCATCCTGAGTATCATCAATACAGGCATGGCGCTGCCGCCGGTCGTCGTCGGTCTTGTGGTAGCCATGACACTGTGGCGAAGCGGTCCGCTCGGGGATTTGCGACTGATCTATACACCTGTTGCGATCATCATCGCCCAAATGATTATCGCGGTCCCCGTTGTGACCGGGTTGACTGCCGCCGCTCTGGATGCCCTTGACCCGCGCCTGCAACAGCAGCTTTTGGGACTCGGCGCCTCACGCGGACAAATGGTCTGGTACCTGTGGCGAGAAGCGCGGTTGCCCCTCCTGGCTGCGCTTATGGCCGGTTTCGGATCCGTGATCTCGGAGGTCGGCGCCTCGATGATGGTGGGCGGGAACATTCGTGGACAGACGCGCGTGCTCACGACCGCGATTGTGCTCGAGACCAGTAGAGGTGAATTCGGACGGGCGCTCGCGCTCTCCACCCTGCTGCTTGTGCTTACGTATTTGATCAACCTTGCCCTGACATGGATCCAACAGAGGGCACGTAAAACCGATGCGTCGCGCGGCATACCCCGAGAGGGATGACCCGGATCACAGAACCAGCAATGATCCAAATCCGCGATTTAGTTATCCAGCGCAAGGGGCGTCAGGTGTTAAGAATCGATTTGCTGGATATCGGGCGGGGCGAAACGCTGAGTGTCGTCGGCCCGAACGGTGCAGGCAAGAGTACGCTCTTGCTGGCGCTGGCGCGTTTGGTCAGGCCTGTTCGCGGTGAAATCCGTTTCGATGGAAAAACATTGAGTCACTGGAATGAGCTTGCGTATCGCCGGAAGATTTCATTCGTATTCCAGGCCCCGCTGCTGATGGATATGACCGTCCAACGGAATATCAGCCTGGGCTGGAAGTTCCGCGGCATGCCGAAGGCAGAGACTCAAGCGCGGGTGGAGAAATGGATGAAGCAGCTGGGCATCGAGTCCCTGTCGAGACGGGGGGCGGGGCAATTATCTGGGGGAGAGGCGCAACGAGTCAGTCTCGCCCGGGCGTTTGTCCTGGAACCGGAATTACTCCTGCTCGACGAACCGTTCGCCGCCCTCGATCCGCCTACACGGACGAAGTTATTGCAGGATCTATCTGCCCTGTTGTCCGAACATCAGCGCACGGCGGTCTTCGTCACACACAATTTGAGTGAGGCTGCCTTGCTGGGCCACCGGATCGCGGTGATCGTGGGCGGGATTTTGCGCCAGGTAGGTACCGTGCCTCAGATCAAAGCGCGCCCCGCGGACGAGTCGGTAGAGGTGTTCCTGCGAGAACTGGCACAAAGCCAATGATATAATCTCACAAAATTTGCGGAGGATTCGATGCTGAAGATCGAGATTGTTTACTGCGCTGTCTGACACTACCTGGGTCGGGCCGTGAGCCTGACGGACGAATTGCTGAAGCACTATGAACACTTGATAGAGGAGATCAAGTTGATCCCCTCGGATGGCGGGCGGTTCGAAGTGACCGTCAATGAACAGTTGTTGTATTCAAAACTGGCAACACGCCGCCATGCCGAGCCGGGGGAGATCCTGGGGCTGGTGCGAAAACTGGTTGGTGAATAGCTCGATTTCCCGCAGTTGCACTGCAGGAGGAACCAGCATCTCAATTCCAGGCATTGAGGATAACGACGAATGACAAAAAGAGGACGTGTGTTTTCGGGGGCTCGGCCAACTGGCCGCCAGCATTTGGGGAATTACCTGGGTGCCATTCAAAACTATGTCGCATTACAGGCTGAATATGACTGTGTCTACTGCATTGTAGATGTCCATGCATTGACGACGGTCGAGACAACACAGGACCTGCGGCAGAATACGGCGGAAATGGTGCTCGACTGGCTCGCGGCGGGTATTCGCCCGGAAGAGTCAATCGTGTTCGTACAGTCGCGTGTTCCACAGGTCATGGAGCTTCATACGTACCTCTCCATGGTGACCCAGTTTGGCAAGTTGACCGATTTGCCAACCTTCAAGGATAAGGTTCGACAGCAGCCTGAGAACGTCAATTATGGGTTGGTAGGATATCCCGTATTAATGACCGCCGATATTGTCCTGTACAAAACGGATGTCGTGCCAGTTGGTATTGACCAGGCTCCGCACCTTGAATTTGCACGGGAGATCGTCCGTTCATTCAACTATCGTTACAACACCAAGGTATTGATCGAGCCGCAGGTCAAGCACACCGAGGTCAAAAAGGTGCTTGGCATCGACGGCAGGGAGAAGATGAGCAAGAGCCTGAACAATCACATTGAGCTTGCCTCCACACCTGAAGAGACCACCGCGCGCGTGCGGGAAATGGTCACTGATCCGGCACGGATCAGGCGTACCGACCCCGGGAACCCCGATGTATGCAACGTATATACGATGCACAAGATTTTTTCGCCCGAGGCGGATGTTGGTATGGTCAATCTTGAATGCCGCCGGGCAGGGATTGGTTGTGTCGATTGCAAAAAACTCCTCGCCGAAAATCTGAACCAGCACCTGGAGCCGTTCCGCGCCCGGCGTGCAGAGTTTGCCTCAAGACCGGGCTATGTGCAGGATGTATTGGATGACGGTGCCAGGCGGGCGCGGGTCATCGCCGAGAAGACCATGGAAGAGGTGAGGGAAGCAATCCGGTTGCCGTAGCGTCTAAGAGAAAGCTGCCGTGGTGTATTCCGCAGATTGGAGAATCGAATGGTCAGGACCCTGCCTCTCAACGTTCTCTTGAGCTTATGCCTTGCTTTGATGGTTTCCTGCACGGTCTTTCCTTCTACCCCGGCTCCTACCCCCGTAACTACCGATCCGGATCCCGAGTTTAACGCGGCTGTGAGCCAGGCGCATGCGACCATGCAGACTGTTTTGCGTGCGATGCTGGCTCCAGATCCCTCCTACACCTTTGTCGGTGTAAAGGTTCGGTTTACAGGTCCGAGTGCCTACGAGGATATCTGGACCGAGCCCGTTGACTATTACAATGGGGTCTTCACCGTGGAACTGGTAGAAGGGGTGACAGTCGACCGTGGTCTCCATCCCGAGCGCCTGGTCGCAGTTCCCCTCAAAGAGATCCTTGACTGGATGATCGTTCAGGAGGATGGTACATTACTCGGTGGCTATACAATCCGGCTTGCCTTTGAACGTATGACGCCCGAAGAAAAGGAAGAATTCTTGGAAATCACCGGGTATGTGATGGATTGAAAAACAGGCTGCGAATAACAACTCCGTATCCATGCGCGCATTAATACAGAGAGTTTCCAGGGCGAGCGTACGAATCGATGACAGGGTCATTTCCCAAATTGGGAGAGGCCTTGTCGTTTTACTGGGCGTCGGACATGGGGATGGGGAGGACCAGTCTGAGTTTCTTGCGGAGAAAATTGCCAACCTGCGCATTTTTGAGGATGACCAGGGAAAGACAAATTTATCTGTTCTGGACGTCAAGGGCGAGGCGATTGTTGTCTCGCAATTCACGCTCTATGCGGACACGCGCAAAGGGCGGCGACCCTCTTTCACGGACGCGGCTTTACCGGATGTCGCCGAGCCGCTCGTGGGCCGGTTCGCGGAACAGTTGCAGGGGCAGGGTGTCCCAACGCAGACAGGTCAATTCGGTGCGCACATGCTGGTCGAGATCCAGAACGATGGGCCGGTGACGATCTGGCTGGAGAAATGAATTCCAAGCTTCTTGCCTTTCAGAAATTTCTGTTTTTTGTTGTCTGGGTCTGTCTTTTCTTTAGCGCCTGTTCGCCTGTACTTCCAGGAAGTCCGGTCCCGGCCCCGCAAGACGAATCGGGGTCAGATGTGGAAATGGAGGCGGCCTTTCGGGAAGCGCGCGATTCGCTGGATTTCTTCATTCAGAAGATTGAAATGCCTCACACGGGCCGGAC
>DASTFG010000417.1:0-5301 GCA_035708785.1 Anaerolineales bacterium | reverse complement strand
CGACAGCCGCGCCGATCCGAGGCAGCAGGCCGAGTTATGGGTCAATCTGCTGGATGGCGACCTGGGAGAATTGCCTCTTTTCGCCGACCTCGAGGAAGCGTACGGAGGTACGTTCACGGGCTGGCGGCACTGGAAGACCTTCCTGGAACGGCTCAGAGCGCTGGTGGGCAACAAGGAAATCGGCATCTACACTGCCTACTTTTACTGGCGCAGCAATGCGCCGATCAACCAGCCGAACGAGCTGGAGTACTTTCACCGTTTTCCCTTATGGATCGCAAACTATGGCGTGGCCGAACCGCTCGTGCCCCAGCCCTGGGCGTCAGATGAATGGCTGTTCTGGCAGTTCACCGCGAGTGGAGACGGCCCGTTTTACGGCGTGGAAAGCCTGGAGATCGATCTGAATTACTTCAATGGAGATGCGCAGGCCTTCGCCCGGCGCTTTAACGTCCCTGTGCCGCAAGACCCGATCCCGCCCGACCCGGCCGGGAACCGGTACAGAGTCAACGCCGGATCCTTATATGTACGTGAAGGCCCGGGCACAAGCTTCAAGGCTGTCGGCTATCTATTAAGGAATGAGGTGGTCGAGGCGATCGGCTCCAATGCGGATGGGAGTTGGCTGCAGGTCCGGCGCATGAGCGATGATCTGACCGGCTGGGCTTCGAGCACCTACCTTGTCCGGATCGACACACCGCCGCCTCCACCTCCCCCGCCGCCTCCCACGGGGGAGCGCTACCGGGTCACCGCGCGCAGCCTGTACGTGCGTGAAGGCCCGGGCACTAACTTCAAAGCTGTTGGCTATTTAGTCAGGAACGATGTTGTCGAGGCGCTTGAATCGAACGCGGATGGCAGCTGGCTGCGCATTCGTCGAACGACGGATCAATTAACCGGCTGGAGCTCGAGCACATACCTGGAGAAAATCACCACGACACCTCCGCCGCCTCCACCCCCACCGCCTCCGCCCACCACCGGGGACCGGTACCGGGTCACGGCGACCAGGCTTCACGTTCGCGAAGGGCCCGGGACGAACTTTCCCTCGATTGGCTATCTCAATCTCAATGAGATCGTCACGGCTATTGGCGCCAATGAGGATGAGACGTGGAGGCAAATCCGCAGAAGTGACGGGCTGACGGGCTGGTCCTCGGCCGCGTACCTGTCTTTTGTTCCCCCTCCCCCGCCTCCGGATCCCACGGAGCCACCTCCCGATGAAGTCACCGGGAACTGGTACCGCGCCACAGGCAAATTGAATGTGCGTGAAGGTCCCGGGACCAGCTTCAAGGTGGTGGGCGCCTTGAGCAAAGACGAGGCGGTGAGGGCCCTGAGCGCCAACCCTGAAAAAACCTGGATCCGCTTCCGCCGCGTGGATGGCCTGGATGCCTGGGCCGCCAGCAGTCATCTCACAAATCTCGGAAAGACTCCCGATGTGGTCATGCAGAAAATATTCAAGGGAGCCACGTATTACCGGCACGAGCGCATGACTCCCCGCAGGCTGATTTCGCATGTACTGAAAGTAGATATGCGGGCTGAGGGCCTGCGCTTCCTGGTAACACCGCCGCTGCGCGATACCCTGCCGCAGCTATGTACCCAAAAGACCTCAGAATTCCTCGAAGAGAATCATCTGCAGATCGCCATCAATGGAGACGCTTTCTACTATCTCGATCCATCGGAATACCCGCCGCAGGATTACTGTCCGGAGGGGGGTGAGCCTGCCCGGCTCCTGGGTTATGCAGCCTCGCGGGGCAGAGTGTACCATGCGCACAAAGAGCCGAGTCGCCCGATCCTGTATATCAATCAGCGCAACGAGATTACGATCGATACGCCGAAAGGCAAAGTATATAACGCAATTTCGGGCGAACGCCCGCTGGTTTCCAAAGGTAAACGGGTCGCGGGCCTGGACACACAAATACTCGAACCGCGCACCGCGGTTGGGCTCAATCAAAATGGCCGCTGGCTCTATCTGGTCGTGGTCGACGGCCGCGATGTGAGCCAGGGCGCCAACTATGTCGAGCTGGCCGACTTGCTGATCTCGTATGGCGTGTATACAGGCATAAGCTTTGATTCCGGCGGTTCCGCTGCGATGGTGATCGAAGGCGTCGACAGGCGTCCGCGGGTGCTCAACAGACCGGTGAACGAAAACGCGCCAGGGCGCGAAAGAGCCATCGCCAATCACCTGGGAATCTCCCTGAGCAAATAAGGTATCTGCTATCTTTTCCCATGGTGCCCAGGGCGTCGAACACTCCTCAACTTTACGGCGGCATCGAGGCAGGCGGGACGAAGTTTGTCTGTGTGGTCGCGAGCGGGCCGGCTCATACCGCGGAAGAAGTCCGTTTCCCGACCACCACCCCGGAGGAAACCCTGGGAAAAGCGATTCAATTCTTCCGGCCCTTTGTCTCGGCCGGCAGGATCCGCTCGATCGGTGTCGGATGTTTTGGCCCTCTCGACCTGGATCCCAGGTCTTCGATGTACGGATCCATCGCCCCTACGCCCAAACCGCACTGGAGCAACGTGGATGTGCGCGGCACCTTACAGCGCGGGCTGGAGGTGCCGATCGCGATCGACACGGATGTCAATGCTGCCGGGCTTGGGGAATCGATCTGGGGTGCCAGCAAGGACTGCGATCCCTCGTTGTATCTGACGATCGGGACCGGGATCGGCGGCGGGTACATCAAGGAGGGCAAACCGCTTGTTGGCATGCTCGCCCCCGAGATGGGGCACATCCGCATCCCGCACAACCGCGAATGGGATCCGTTTCCCGGAGCCTGTCCTTTCCACGGTGACTGCTTCGAGGGGCTCGCCAGCGGGCCGGCCATCGAGAAGCGGCTGGGGCGAGCGGGAGTCACCGTCCCGGAGAAGGATCCGTTCTGGGACCTCGAAGCGGAGTACATCGCCTCTGCCCTGATGAACTACATCCTGGTCTTATCTCCCAGGAAAATCATCCTGGGGGGAGGTGTGATGCAGCGCCAGTTCCTGTTTGCGAAGATCAGGCGGAGAGTACGCGAATTATTGAACGGTTATGTCGCCAGCAAAAGTATATTAGAGAACATTCACCAGTATATCGTTCCGCCGGGGCTGGGGAACCAATCGGGCAGCCTGGGGGCGATCGCGCTGGCGATGCAATCGGTTACGGCGCGGGCCAGGGAATGATGGCCGGCTCGGAAAAGCCGTGTTTTTCGACTCTGTACAGTTTTCCAGAAGAAGGCTGGGCGCAGCCGGCCTCGTCTCTCACCGTGTAACTGGTGGAATGCTGGTCGGGATAGGAATCCGTCCACCACATGAAAATGGTATTCTGGCAGACGAACAGCTCGAGCAGATAGCCGCGGTCGTCGTCCAGGGTCATCTCCACCCGCTCCCAGCTGATCGTGACCTGATCGCCATTCCGGACGGCGGTCACGTTTTGCGGCGGGCCGTACATGTTGCTGCCGATCGACTGCAAATTGAGCTCTTTATAGGCAAGCGTGGAAACATCCCCAGCCACATCAACGACGGAGGGCGCGACCCAGCAGAAATAGTTGAGCTTATCGAACTTGATATACAGCCAGTTGCTGTAGATATAGCGGTTGCGCACGGTCCCCGTGTCGCCCGGGTACAGATCCGCGGCGTGGAGATAAGCAACCGAGGGGCCGTACCTGCAATGGGCCTGCCTGTTGACGGTCACGGAGGGGAATGCAAAGGTTGGCGTCGATGTGATCGTAGGGGAAAGTGCGATGGTTGGCGTCAAGGTAGGGATGGGCGTGGAAGTTCTCGTCGGTGTGCGTGTGGCTTCAGGTGTTTCTGTCAAAGTAGCAGCTGTAGTGATAACAGTGGTGATCGTGGGGGTGGCCTGTTCTTCCGTGGAAGGCGCACAGGCCGAAACGAGCAGGAAGATTATCATAATGATCTTGTAGAAACTCATTCAAACTCTCCTAACAGGGTACGAAACTTCATAAATCTATCGAACTACCGCTCGTCTCATGAATAATTAAACTTTGCAATGCAGTTCGTAGGCCAAATTCCAAAGTTCAGGTTTAAATCTTTATGCGGCACTAGGTAACACGTGTTACTACTGGGGAATCGGTTCCCACGCTTGTGTCTCGACTATCGAGGTCCTGTTTCGACAAGCTCAACGCGGCTCAGCGCGAGAACGCGGTGAGAAACGCAACCATATTCCTGCCCAGCGCGTCGTTGTTGTAGCCTCCCTCCATCACGATGAGGGTTGGCAGAGCGAGCGCGGAGATCCGCTTTCCGATTTCGACGATTCCTTCGGTAGTCACTTTTATTTTCCCGAGCGGATCGTCTGCATAGATATCCATGCCTGCGGAGACGACCAGGTACGCGGCGTCGAATTCACGGATCCAGTGAAGCGCGCTGTCGAGCGCCTTGAGATAAGCCGGATCGTCTGTGCCTGCGGGGAGTGGAAAGTTGTGGTGGAAGCCAAGCCCTTGTCCTTCGCCGCGCTCCCCCGGGTAGCCTGCAAAGTGCGGGTACTCGAAATTTGGGTCTGCGTGGATCGAGATCGTCAGCACATCGTCACGGTCATAGAAGATATCCTGTGTGCCGTTGCCGCAATGGTAATCGATATCCAGCAATGCAGCTTTGCCTTTCGAGGCAAGCCAGTTCGCCGCGACCGCGGCATTGTTGATGAAACAATACCCACCAGCATAATCCTTGCCGGCATGGTGGCCTGGCGGGCGGCAGAGCGCAAAAGCGGCGCGCTCTCCATTTTCGATTGCCTGGGCCGCGCTCAACGCGCAATTTGCGGCGGCCAGCGAGGCCTCATAGGTGCCCTCCACGATGCAGGCGCTCAGGTCCATCAGGTAATAGCCGGCGCGCCCGAGCAGCGAGGCCGGTTTTGAGGGATGGCGCCGGAGCGCGAACGTGGCCGGCAGGAGCACGGAATGATCTTCTGACTCCGTCGCCAGCCATTCGGTCCAGGCGGAGGCGAGGAAATCCACATACTCTTTATCGTGCACGGCGTAGACCGGTTCCAACCCAAAATCGGTTGGCTCAAGAATCTCGGCCCAACCGGTCCCGCGTAATACACCGAGGATCCGGTCCATGCGGTCGGGGTTTTCCAGGTACGGCACACGCAGGCCGCCGTCGAAGACCTCAAAGGGCGGATCGTGTTTGCGATGTGCTTCAGAGTAATATATCTTCATCTCGGCTCACTGGGAATCACCGTGATAGATACCCGGATTTGGGGGTGAGAGCGTGCGTACGCACGCTCTCACCCCCAAATCCGGCCTCCTTTCACGGCAAAACCTGGAGAACCTTCATCTCGTCTCTGTAAGAACGTCCATTACAATTGTATCAATGGAACGGAGGAGA
>DASTFG010000416.1:0-19702 GCA_035708785.1 Anaerolineales bacterium | reverse complement strand
TTCGAGTTCTCGGATTCGGCGTCCAGCACCAGCTCAACGGCGATCCGTTCGGGGTTCAGGATCGCACCGTCGTAATATGTAGCAGTGTTGACGACTTTCGGATTCAGCGCACTCCACTTCGCCAGAGACCTTTTCCGGGAGAGGAACTGATGCTTCGGCACGGTCCGCTGTCTGCCCGTATAGGCGTCGTACATCATCAAGCCGATCTTGATGACCAGGGAACCGCGCTCCGAGGGCTTATCCAACAAGCCCAGAAATTTGAGCGGGGAATTGAGCAGGCCGGAGAACCGCTTGAAAATGGGGATCGTGGTCGGGAGAGGCTTGACCAGATGAGGCGCGTTCAACAAGAGACGATTTCGTTCACGCACGGCTTCGCGCACCAAACGGAATTCCCCGTTCTCGAGATAGCGAATGCCGCCGTGGGCCATGTGTGAGGAGGCGCTGCTGGCGCCGGAACAGAAATCTTCGCGCTCGACCAGTAAAACATCCACCCCGTTCAAGGCCAGATCGCGGAATACGCCGATGCCATTGATTCCGCCGCCGACGATCAGCACAGAAACATCGGAATTACTTTTTAGAGAAGAAAGGATTTCGTTGCGATCCATAGCAAAGTGCCGGCTGTCAAGTATCATGTATCACCTGACACTTGACACAGCAGAACCTGATACCTCATTCAACCCAATCAAACGTGCGCGTCACAGCCTTCTTCCATCCGGAGTATAACTTCTTTCGCCTCTCCCCGTCCATTGCAGGGAGCCATTCCTTTTCCTTGCCCCAGTTTGCGCGCAGTTCATCGTAGTCCTTCCAGAAGCCAACGGCCAGTCCCGCCGCGTATCCCGCGCCGAGGGCGGTCGTCTCCGCGACCTTCGGGCGGATAACGGGCACATCCAGGATATCGGCCTGGAACTGCATCAACAACTCATTGAAGACCATGCCTCCGTCCACCTTGAGAGCCGTGAGCCTGACCCCTGAATCGGCCTCCATCGCATCCAGGACTTCGCGCGTCTGGTAGGCGGTCGCTTCGAGGGCCGCGCGAGCGATATGTCCTTTATTGACATATCGCGTCATGCCGAGGAGCGCGCCGCGTGCATCCGCTTTCCAATAGGGTGCGAATAATCCCGAAAACGCGGGAACGAAGTAAATCCCGCCATTATCCTCAACGGACCTCGCCAATGCTTCCACCTCGGCCGACGATCCGATCAACCCCAGATTATCTCGCAGCCACTGGACCAGCGCGCCGGTGATGGCGATCGAGCCCTCCAGTGCATACACAGCTTTCTGGTCACCGATCTTGTAGCCGAGCGTGGTCAGCAAGCCAGATTTCGAAGCGACAGGTTGCTCGCCAGTGTTCAGCAGCATGAAGCAGCCGGTGCCATACGTGTTCTTCGCCTCGCCGGGATCGAAGCAGGTCTGGCCAAATAAAGCCGCGTGCTGGTCGCCAAGATCACCGGAGACAATAACGCCCTGCAGGGGCGGGCAGCTGCCCGCCCCTACAGGGCCATATCTTTCGGAAGAGGATTTGATCTCAGGCAGGATGGGGCGCGGGATATCCAGAACGCGTAGGATTTCATCGTCCCAATCCAACGTATGGAGATTCATCAGCATCGTGCGAGAGGCGTTGGTTACATCGGTTATATGCTGCCCTGTGAGATTCCAGACCAGCCATGTGTCGATGTTTCCGAATAGCAATTCGCCGTTTTCGGCCTTTTTGCGTGCGCAATCGACATTGTCAAGAATCCATTTAAGTTTCGGACCAGAGAAATAGGTCGCGAGCGGGAGTCCTGTCGTCGCCCGAAAGCGGTCTTGTCCACCTACGCTTCGACTTCGTTCGCCTGTCGGCCCACTCCGCTCCGCGCGAGCCAGTTCATTGATCATGACGTCCGTGCGCGTATCCTGCCAGACGATCGCATTGTAGATTGGTCGTCCGGTATTCTTATCCCACACAACGGTCGTCTCACGCTGATTGGTGACTCCAAGGGCAGCAATTTCCCCGGCCTCGATATTCGCCCGGTCCAGCGCGGCCTGGATGACTTCCTTTGTCCGCTGCCAGATCTCGAGCGGATCATGCTCCACCCAGCCGGGCCTGGGGTAGATCTGTCCATGTTCCTTTTGATCTACAGCGACCATATTTCCCCCATGATCGAAGATCATGAAACGAGTGCTTGTTGTGCCCTGGTCAATTGCGGCGACGTATTGTGGCATCTCATTTCTCCATAGCCTCAATTGTATAACAAAAACGGGCCGGGATAAAAGTCCCAGCCCGAGTCCTGCAAAGCAAACTTAGATTATTGGCTAGACCTGTGGAACCTGCGCTTCGGCAAAGCCTTCCTCCGATGTCTTTTCAGCCAACTCCGCAAGAGAGAGGCTGGTCCATGGGACAAAGCGTTCCATATCCATCCCTAGTCTTTTCGCCACACCGCGCCCGTAATCCGGGTCGGCCTTATAGAAATGCACAAGCTGGCGGGCAAGGATGCGTTCCGGCACGCCCTGCATGGCATTGGCGAAGTTGCTAAAGAGCTGTTCCTTCTGGCTGGCATTCATCAAACGGAACAGATTTCCGGGTTGGATAAAATCGTCCGCGCCCTCGCGGGGGTTGTAGCGATCCGCGTCACCTGAGATCTTGAGCGGCGGTTCGAGATACCTTTCATCCTGCATCGGGCCGCCAAAACTGTTTGGCTCGTAGTTGAGCGAGCCGCCAAAATTGCCATCGAAGCGCATCTTGCCGTCGCGGTGATAGGTATTGACTTCTGTATGCGGTTTGTTGACCGGCAGGGCGGCGTAATTCACACCGATTCGATAACGGTGCGCGTCGGCATACGACATGATACGTGCCTGGAGCATCTTGTCGGGCGAGAAGCTGATACCGGGCACGATGTTGGAAGGCTCAAATGCCGCCTGTTCGATCTCGGCGAAGTAATTCTCGGCATTGCGGTTCAGTTCCAGGATGCCCACTTCGATCAGCGGGTAGTCGGCGTGCGGCCAGACTTTGGTCAGGTCGAAGGGGTTGATGTGATAGGTCTCCGCTTCAAGTTCGGGCATGATCTGCACACTGAATTTCCACTTTGGGAAATCACCGCGCTCGATAGCCTCGAACAAATCGCGCTGGGAGCTTTCGCGGTCTTTCCCAACGACGGCTTCGGCTTCGGCGTTTGTCCAGTTTTTGATGCCTTGCATCACCTTGAAGTGGAATTTGACCCAGAAACGCTCGTTCCTGGCATTGATGAAACTGTAGGTGTGGCTGCCAAAGCCGTTGACGAAGCGGAAGCCTTGCGGCAGACCACGGTCGCTAAACAGAATCGTCACCTGGTGCAGGCTTTCGGGCGAGAGCGACCAGAAATCCCACATGGCGGTAGCGGAGCGCATATTGGTCTTGGGATCGCGTTTCTGGGTGTGGATAAAGTCACTGAATTTGTAGGGATCGCGGACGAAGAAGACCGGGGTATTGTTGCCCACCATATCCCAGTTGCCTTCATCAGTGTAGAACTTGATGGCAAAGCCGCGCACATCGCGCTCGGCATCCGCCGCGCCGCGTTCCCCGGCGACGGTGGAGAAACGCATCAGGCAGGGAGTCTGCTTGCCAACTTTGGAGAAGATCGCGGCTTTGGAATAGCGCGTGATGTCATTTGTGACCGTGAACGTACCAAAAGCGCCGGAGCCTTTGGCGTGTACGATGCGTTCCGGGACGCGCTCGCGGTTGAAGGTTGCCATCTTTTCGAGCAGTTGATAATCCTGCATCAGCAGCGGACCGCGTGGGCCAGCGGTCAGCGAATTCTGGTTATCGCCGATCGGGTTACCATGAGCAGTGGTCAATTGTTTTTTCCTGGTCATTTGAACCTCCTTTTAGGGTTCTGGAGAAATAGGTTGGAGATTAGTGAGTGGCCTTTCGTCTACAACGCGTATTCTTGCGATTGGTCGGCATACGCTAATTAAATTATATGCCCCGCCATAAATATGTAACGTTGCATTAGTCACTTTTTAGACAGTTATTCAGCCCAATGACGCGCGCCTGCCAGAAATGACTTTCCGCTCATGGGCTTCTTCCCCGCAGGCTGCACTTCGTCCAGGATGAGAAGACCGCCTCCCGCGCCGACCCCGGGCTGGTCCCGGTAGACCAGCCTCTCGCCAGCCTGTACGTTTCCCGCCTCCGCTACGGCGTGGGCGCGATGCACTTTGAGCAGCGCGCCATTGAAGTCCATAAACGCGCCGGGCCATGGGTTGAAGGCGCGGACGCGCCGTTCCAGTTCCTCGGCAGGACGCGTGAAGTCGAGCCGGCCCTCTTCTTTTTTGAGCATGGGCGCGTACGTCACGCCCTCTTCGGGTTGAGGCTTCGGCGTTATCTTTCCGGATAAATAATCAGGAAGAGTCTCGATTAGCAGCTCCGCGCCGAGGATCGATGATCTCCCCGTAACGGAGCCAGCTGTATCGTCCCGGGTGAGGCGGAGGGATCGTTGCGTCAGAATCGGACCCGTGTCGAGTCCGGCATCCATTTTCATGATGGTGACACCCGTCTCTTCGTCGCCGTGCAGGATCGCGGCATTGATGGGCGCGGCGCCGCGCCAACGCGGCAGCAGTGATGCATGTACGTTGATGCATCCATAACGAGGCAAATCCAGCACATCCTTCCGGAGAATTTGCCCGAACGCCGCGACGACGATCAGGTCAGGGTTCCAGGCGCGTAGTTGCTCCATCGCTTCGGGGAGGCGCAGTTTCTCGGGTTGAATGATGGGAATTTCCAATTCCTGTGCAAGGATTTTTACAGGCGGCGGCTTCAAGGCACGACCGCGCCCTGAAGCACGATCTGGCTGTGTGACTACCCCGACGACCTCATATACATTTGCGAGCGCACGCAAACTGGGCAGTGCAAAGTCCGGTGAGCCCATAAATACGACCCTTATCATGCCGTCATTTTACCGTACTTGTAATTTACCAAATTCGGTTGATTTTTGTCCTGTTTGGTTGTACAATAACAAAAATCCAAACCTGAATCATCCGGAGGCAATCATGAATGAACCTATGATGGACGTCACCAGCGACGATAAACTGTGGTCTGCATTGAGCTATGTGTTTGCGCCAATTATCGGCATTATCGTGTTGTTGCTCGAGGACAAGAAGAACCGTCCATTCATCAAGTTCCATGCCGTGCAATCCATCGTAGCCAGCGTTGTGTTCTGGATCGTCGCGACCGTTATCACGACAGTGACGATCGGCTTCGGCGGGTTGTGCGTACCGGTCTTGTGGCTGGTTTTCCTGTATTGGGCATACCAGGCCTATCAGGGTAAGATGGTCAACATCCCTGTTGTGACCAATTTGATCAAAGGTCAAGGCTGGGCATAGCCAATCAAATCGATTTGCAGGTTCAGGCTCACACCTCCGTGTGAGCCTTTTTGTTTGCAACCCTGCTCCTGAATCGGCGTATATGGAAGTGAATACTCTGCAATTCAGGAGAAACAAATGGAACCTCGATTCGCAAACATACAGAAACCCACTCTTGTACAGGTCATCGCATGGATGACCCTTGCCAGCGGCATTGTCAACCTGTTCTGGGGGATTGGGCTTGCAATCACCGTCCTGGTGACGATCGTCGGCATCATCTGCGTACCGTTCGCGATCCTGCCTACAGTGCTGGGCGTCTTTGAGATCGTCTATGCCGCAAAGCTGTTGAGCAACCCTCCGCAGCCTGTCCAGCCCTCCACAAACATTGCCATTCTCGAGATCGTCGCCATTCTGGCCGGGAATGTCTTCTCGATGGTGGTCGGCATCCTTGCGCTGGTCTTCTACAATGATCTGGTCGTCAAGGATTACTTTGCCAGATTGAACGGGATGCCCGCACCCGCGGCGCCGGTCGTCCGCGTGGAATCCGCCCCGACCCCCGAGCCCGTACCGGGCCCCGCTGAACCCGCATCGACAGTCGATGAGCCAGCCTCTCCTCCAGCTGAAGAGACCCCTGGCGAACCGAAAAGTGACCGCGAATAACACAGTTTTCGAATTCGGGATATTCTTCCTCTTGACTCTCCTTCCCCTCGCCCATAAAATGGACATGACATCCTAACGGGCAACAGGGAAGAGACCCCGCAGTGCGGGGCGCCGAAGGTGCAAACCTGGAACAGGCGAACCCAGGTGAAACTCTCAGGCAAAAGGACCCTGTACCCGGCAAACTCTGGAAAGTTCGTCCCGCCCCAGCGGGACGATACCGACGGTGTAACGCTCGAGCCGCTGGTCGAGTAGTGGCGCCAAGGCGCCACGTATCGAGACCAAGCTCGAGTGAATCTCTCAGGTCCAATTACAGAGGCGCGCGAATTGTTTCGTGCGCCTTTTTGATTCGCCAATCTTATGGAGTCAGCCAGTTTGCTGGCGAAAAACAGGAACAAAGTCCTGGACTCCAAAACACCTCCAAAGGAGACAAATTTATGAACGCTCCCGCCAATTTGAAATATACCAGGTCCGACGAATGGTTCGACCCGGGTTCGGGCAAGGTCGGTATCACGGATTACGCCCAGTCCCAATTATCGGATATCGTCTTCGTCGAAATCCTCGTCGATGAGGGAGATGCGATCGAAGCGGGCAAACCGATTGCCTCGGTTGAGTCCGTCAAGGCCTCCGCAGAGATCTATGCCCCCGCCTCGGGCAAAGTTGCGGCCGTCAACAAGGATCTGCCCGATAAGCCGGAATCCATCAACTCGGACCCGTATGGTGCCGCATGGATGATCCAGCTCGAAGACGCGAGCGCGGGGGATTCGATGGACTCGGCGACGTACGAGAAATATGTTGAGGAGCGCAGTCAGTAGCCGGCTCGTCACTTGTCTACTCGTGCGTCAGTCACCCGACGAGCAGAAAAGAAGACCAGCGGACCAGGAGATAAATTATGACCTATATTCCCATTAGCCCCAAAGAACGGGATGCGATGCTGGAGACCATCGGAGTCAAATCGCTCGACGATTTGTTCGACGCTGTACCTGCAAAACATCGCTTCCCCAGATTGAACCTTCCTCCCGCCCTGACCGAAATGGAAGCGATGAACGAACTCTCAGGCCTCGCACAGTCAAACGAAAATGTGCGCAGTGACCTGATCTCCTTCGTCGGCGCGGGTATGTACAACCATTACATCCCCTCAGTCGTCGATCACATCCTTCGGCGCGGCGAGTTCTATACTGCCTACACTCCCTACCAGCCTGAGATCTCACAGGGCACGCTGCAGGCCATCTTCGAATATCAATCCCTGATGGCCGCGCTGACCGGCATGGATGTGTCCAATGCCTCGCATTATGACGGCGCGACCGCAACGGCTGAAGCCGTCAGTCTCGCGTACGCACAGTTCCGCGGCAAGCGAAAGAAGGTTGTGATCTCCCCCACCGTCCACCCACAGTACCGCGCGGTGATCCGCACCTACACACAGGGTATGGACCTGGAGCTCGCGGGAGATGACCCGAACGCGGATTTGGATTCACAACCTGATGAACTATCAGACCTGGTTGACGACAACACCTCCCTGCTCATCGTGCAGTATCCCGATTTCTTCGGGCGCGTCTACGATTACACAAAGCTGATCGAAGCCGCGCACGCGAAGGGCGCGCTGGTCTGTGTTGTTGCAAACCCGACGGCACTTGCGTTATTCAAGACACCCGGCTCGATGGGTGCGGACATCGTCGTCGGCGACGGCCAGCCGCTGGGCATTCCGATGTGGTACGGCGGGCCGAGCGTCGGTTTTTTCACGACCCGCAAGAGCTACGTCCACAAGATGGCGGGGCGTCTGGTCGGTGAGACCGTTGACAACCGCGGGCAGCGCGCTTACGTGCTCACCCTGACCGCCCGAGAGCAGCACATCAAGCGTGAGCGCGCCACATCCAACATCTGCACCAACCAGGGATTGATCGCTCTCGGGACGGCTGTCTACCTTTCTCTGCTTGGCAGGAAAGGCTTGCGGCAGGTTGCCGAGCTTTGCTATCAAAAGGCGCATTATGCTGCGGCGCAGCTCAGCCAGATCGACGGCATGGGACTGTGCTTCACCGAGCCTTTCTTCCACGAGTTTGCGCTGTGCGTCAACCGTCCTGTCGCGGAAGTGAACGCGCGGCTGCTCGAGCACGGCATCCTCGGCGGGTACGATCTGGGCCAGGATTATCCTGCCCTCAAGGATCACATGCTGGTCGCGGTGACCGAGATGAATACAAAAGAAGATATCGATACGCTCGTCCAGGTCCTCTCGGAGGTGAGCCATGATTAACACTGCGTCAGCACCCGATACCAAAACCGAAAAATCAGCGCCGAAGATCGTTGAACCGACCATCTTCGACTTATCTTCGCCCGGCCGCATCGGTGTGACGATGCCTGCTTCAGACATCCCGGAAACTTTTCTGCCTCCTCCAGAACTTCTGCGCACGGACTTGCCTCTGCCCGAGCTTGCGGAGGTGGACGTGGTCCGCCATTACATGCATCTCAGCAAATTCAACTACAGCGTGGACAGCGGCTTCTATCCGCTTGGCTCGTGCACGATGAAGTACAACCCGAAGATCAATGAAGACACGTGCCGCCTGCCCGGATTCTTGTTTTCGCACCCTCTGCAACCAATCGAAACGGTACAGGGGAACCTCGTCCTGATGTATCAATTGCAGGAATGGCTGAAGGAAATTGCCGGCTTCGCGGCCGTGACGTTGCAGCCCGCCGCGGGCGCCCATGGAGAGTTCACTGGCGTGCTGATGATGCGTGCCTATCACAAGTCGCGCGGCGATGACAAGCGTAAGAAGATGCTGATCCCGGATGCCGCGCACGGGACCAACCCCGCCTCCGTGGGCATGATGGGCATGACAGTTGTCACCATCCCTTCGGACGAACGCGGCAATGTTGATCTCAAGGCACTCGAAGCCGCATGTGACGATACCGTCGTCGGGATGATGCTGACCAACCCGAACACGCTCGGTCTCTTCGACGAGAATATTGAAAAGGTGATCGAGCTGGTCCACGGCTGCGGCGGCTTGATGTACGGTGACGGCGCCAACCTTAATGCGCTGCTGGGAATCGTCCGTCCCGGCGATCTGGGCTTCGACGTGATGCACTTCAACCTGCACAAGACCTTCTCGGTCCCGCATGGCGGCGGCGGACCGGGTGTGGGTCCCGTCGGTGTGGCCGCGCATCTGGCGGACTTCCTGCCCGAGCCGCTGGTCGGTATCGTCGAGGAAGGGGACGAGGAGACTCCTCCCCTCTATGGCTTTATCAAGCCAGCCAATTCCATCGGACGGATGAAAGCCTTCCACGGACACTTCGGCGGCGGCTTCGTCCGCTCCTTTACCTACATCGCCATGCACGGACCGGATGGGCTCAAGGATATCGCCCAGCATGCCGTGTTGAATGCAAACTATTTGCAGGCGAGACTGCGTGATACCTATAAAGTCCCTTATGATCGCATTTGCATGCACGAGTTCGTTGCAGAGGGACGCTTTAAAGGCAGTGACGTCCGCGCCCTGGATATCTCCAAGCGCCTGATGGACTATGGCTTTCACCCACCCACGAACTACTTCCCGCTCATCGTCCACGAAGCGCTGATGATCGAGCCAACCGAGACCGAGAACAAGGACACGCTCGACGCCTTCGCCGACGCGCTGATCAAGATCGCGGAGGAAGCGAAGACCCAGCCCGACCTGCTCCACAATGCGCCGAGCACCACCCAATTCGGCAGGATGGATGAGGTCAAGGCGGCAAGGGAGCTGGTGCTATGCTGCTGGCTGCCGGATGACTATCTGAAGGAAGTGTCAGTGGAGTAGTCGGCAACTCGCGTCAAGCAAAAAAGCCTCGGAAACCTCGAGTTCCGAGGCTCTTTTTTATCGTTTCACCAATGCTATAATGACTACTGCATATGAAGATTACTTTTGATACAAATTGCTTCTTTGATTACTATGAGAGAGATTCTGCTTTGGTTGAAGAGATAATCAATTTCCAAAAGGGAGGATATGTTGAAATTGCAGTGACGACTAGGGTCCGCGCTGATACGATTAGCAAATCCAAAAGTGAGGGTACTAGCTTAATATGGCAAAAAATCCAAGATTTTCCTCTTTTAGATGTGATTGGCACTGCATTTCGAATAGGTATGTCCCAAATAGACTCGCAAGATTATTTGATTAGCGATGAAGACAGTTATATATTGGACAAGTTACGGGCGATAATGGTAAGTGCACAGGTTCAAGATGTTGATCACTTATTTGGGCATATAAAAGCTAAGCGGGATATTTTTGTCACTAGTGATAGGCATTTTCTGGATCATCAAGAGCAACTTCGAAAAGAGCTTAATGCTGTAGTGCTTAATCCTAATGATGCTATTGAACAATTAAAAAGAAGCCTAGGATCCAAGATATCGATAGACCCCAACCAGCTGCTCTCACTGCTTGAAGGGACCTGGGCGGGCGAAGGTCGCGGGGAATACCCCACGATTCAATCATTTGATTACCGTGAAACACTCACTTTCACGCGCCGCGATGAAAATACATTGGCATATGAGCAGCGGACTCAAAAGCGTTTTGATGGGCAAACAGAATTTCTTCTCTCCCACTGGGAGAATGGCTTTATCCGAGTCCTTGAAAACCGCGAGCTGGAGATGGTCAATGCCCAGAGCGGCGGTCGCACTGAAATACTTATCGGCATTGCAGAACCGATCAGCAATCTGATCCGAATCCATTTTAAGAGCAGCGCGATCACTAACGACCCGCGCGTGATTTGCACAGAGCGTGTTTTCGAGCTGGAGGGGGACACTCTCCGTTATGAAATGGGCATGCAGACAATAAAAGTAGAGCGATTGATGCCGCATCTGAAAATCACGCTGCGGCGCATCGAATAGAATCTCCTCAAATTTCCCTGTTACGATTCGGGGGTTTCCTGCTACTTACCAGCGTGTATACAACAAGCCAGGAGATGCATGACAACCCTAATGGCTACCCGAACCCAATATCCATCGATGGATGATGCCCAACTGGCCATTGAGGCCCGCGCGGACCCCGAAGCGTTTGCTGAGCTATACCGCCGCCATGTCCGGAGCATCTATCGCTATCACCTGGCGCACACGGGGAACGTCAGGGACGCCGAAGACCTGACCTCGCAGACGTTCATGGCGGCGCTGGAGGGAATCCGCTCATTTCGCGGGGCGGGCCCCTATATTACCTGGCTGATCGGGATCGCTTCCCGCAAGCGCCTCCGTTTCTTCCGGGGGAAGCAGCCCGAGGTCCCGCTGGACGCGGCACTTCATATCCCCGCGCCCAGCCTCCCCACCGAGAGAGCCGCGGCGCGGCGGCTCCAGATCGACAAGGTCCTCGCCGCGCTCCGGACCATCAGCGCTGACCGCGCCGAAGCGCTGATCCTGTGTTTCTTCAGCGGACTCAGTTTTGCCGAGGCGGGACTCGTGCTCCGCAAAAGTGAATCGGCTGTAAAAATGCTTATCTCACGCGGGCTGCAAGACCTGCGGACCCGCACCTCCCTCGCACTGGAAGTGGACTATGAATAAAGACATGCTGGATCAACTCCCGGCTGATGAACAGCCTGTTGCCTCGAAACTGGAGTCCGTTGTGGAAGATATGAAGGTTTCGCCAGGCTTCCAATGGGAACTGGAGAATCAATTGATGGATGCATACAAGACAAAAGGACAACCAGCCAAGGGCTGGCAGGCAAAGCTCATTCCCGCATTGGGATGGGCAATTCTGGCCATAAGCGCCGCGTTTCTGTTGAACTTGACGATTCGCTCTTTGGCTCCCGATGCATTGCCTGCCGCCGCGGAGAGACCCGGGCCGGAAATCTCATTTGCAGACAATGTAAGACAGGGAGATATTTGCGAGGGTCGCCTGGCGCTTGCACATGGTCTCAACGTCTTCCTGACCACTGAAGATAAAACCGGTTTTGTCCCGGTCGATACAGGAAATTCCCTCGATGAGCTGCGTTCATTTGCCTGGTCGGCGGATGGAGAACGGCTGGCAATTGTGGGCAATACCACAGGAAGCGGCAATATCTATATTACAGATCCGACCGGCGGAGAAACCGGATATCTCCTTTCAGCCTCCGAAGCAGGGTACTTGAGAGATGCGGCCTGGTCACCTAACGGGAGACTAATCGTCCTCTGGTCCTCGCAAAACATCAGCACACTGTATCTGCTCAGCACGCTCGGGCACGGTCTGATCGAGAAACAACTGGATGTGCAGATCCTCGGGACGCCACAGTTCGCACCGGATGGCAACATTTTTTTTTATGGAGCCGATAGGACCGCCGCGGGCTTGTTCACACTGTCCCTGGAACCCTCCCAACCTTTCCTGCTTATGCCTGAAGTGGAGGACGAAAGCGGTTTCGCATTTTCCCCGGATGGTTCGCTCCTCGCCTATATGGAGTATGATCGGGACGAGGGCGAAGCTCACCTGTCAACACAGAAGCCTTCAAAAGGTGAATATAGACTGCTCGGGACATTGCCCATTCCTCGGGGGTCTGGCTCCTCGCTCCCGGAGGCTGCGAACCTGAGCTGGTCGCCGGATGGAAAAGTCCTTGTCTTTAGCTTTGGAAGAAACACAGCGGACAGCGCCATTTATCTTGCCTATTCAGACGGCACGGGGCTGGTCAAATTAGCCGACTCAGCTTATGCCCCGACCATTTCAGCAGATGGACGATGCTTAGCATATATCAGTAATAAACAAGTATTTCTGATGGATCTGGCCGGCGTCTCTTCCACCTCGCCATCTCCCGCATCCGCGTTATTGGCAGACCTGCCCGCTGGGAGAGGCAGCGCTAACTTCCGGCTGGACAAACTCCAGTGGAGGCCGTAAAAGAGTTGCGCAAGCGGACAACTTTGAGTTCTTGGTATCCACTGTGCAATCGTAAGACCTCCGAGGCCTGACCGGTCCCGGAGGTTTTCATAAAGGGCAGTTCTGTCAAAGCGCGATACAATACGCCA
Organism: Anaerolineales bacterium; assembly: GCA_035708785.1. GTDB lineage: Bacteria > Chloroflexota > Anaerolineae > Anaerolineales > Villigracilaceae > Defluviilinea. Next base: position 6,795 of record DASTFG010000416.1, on the reverse strand, counting down.
ATCCAGAAATTTTCATGAAGCCAATCCCACAGACAGAAAACCCACTCATCATTCGAACCGATTTCTCAGATCGAGCCGTCTGGGAGGAAATCTGCGCGATCGTTCGAATGCCTGTTGGTATTTTCGGCTTCCGCGCCAACGTGGAATTCCTCGATGATGTTGCGTATGCAGACCTCACCAAGTCGCAATTGTTAGAGCTTCTTCCCAGTGACTACGATCATACTCTCCTGATCGTTGCCGATAAGAACGCCATCTCGCTTCCCGACCATCCGCTCCTTGTCATCGACTTGCATGAAGGGTCCGGAAACGAGTTCCGCGCCCTCCCATCCCGGATCCAGGGCATTGAAAATAACCTGTCCATTGCGAACATGGATTTTGAGGAATTCGCCGGGTCCGTAGATGAAGATGGGGTTTTTCGTGGTTTTCCGAAGAGTTGACTTCCGCAAGAGGCTGATATGCGAGCACTGATCTTTGACCTGGACGGCACACTGGTAGATACGGTCTATGCCCACATTTTTGCCTGGCAGAGGGCCTTCACCGAGGCAGGGATGGCTATCGAGGGCTGGCGCATCCACCGGCGGATTGGCATGAGCGGCGGACTCTTCACCCGAGGCGTTGCCCGCGAGATTGGACGTGAGCTAACCGTGGAGGAAGCAGAGGCCCTGCAGCACCGCCATGGAGAGCTCTTTCGACAGCTCCTGCCCGAGCGTCGTCCGCTGCCCGGCGCGGCAGAATTGATCGGTTTCCTACGCTCGAGGAAGATTCTTTTCGGGATTGCCACCTCCGGTCGCCGTCCCGAGATCGACGCGTCGCTGGATGTGCTCGGCATCGGTGAGGAGACGGTGGTGGTGGAGCGCGGTTCTGTCGCGCGCGCCAAACCGGAACCCGATCTGTTCCTGGCCTGTCAAGAGGGGCTTGGGGTCAACGCACGTGATTGTTATGTGATTGGCGACGCGGTCTGGGATCTGCTCGCGGCGCGGCGAGCAGGTATGCTGAGCATCGGCTTGCTCAGTGGTGGGTATGGAGAGGATGAATTGAGCAAGGCAGGGGCCTTCCGCGTATATCGGGACCCTGCCGAGCTTCTTCGCTCGCTGGATGAGCTGGGCGTATTGCCATGAGTCGAAAAGTCATGGTGCAAGAATGGTAAGTCTCTAAAAATACGATCATGTCCCCCACCTCCGATCTCATTCTAAATAACCTGCCCGGGCTAATCCTCTTGGTTCTGATCATTGCGGTACCGCTCGCATTTATGACATCGATCGTCCTCCTGAGGCTGTATCGCCGCGCGGTCCTGCGAGCCATGCGGAAACACGCGAACTCGGACCGGGGAGAGCCTGCCCCTCTGGACTTTTTCGTGTCCGAAGAGGCTGTGGAGCGGCCGCTCAAGATCTCGGTTCTTGAGTCTGGCTCCGGTTCGGTCCTCGATCTGGACCGAGATGGCCTTTATGGAGAGCTCGTTCGTGTCCCTTGGCGGATTGCCGCAGTGTACGCGATCGCAGGCGCCTGCTATGCGCTTGTGATGACCATTGTATTTCTAGCTGCTACCACGAGTGGATTTCACCCCATACGGTTTCTCATCCCATTTTGGTATTATGTCTGGCCAGTTGTCGTAACAGTTTGTCTGGTCGCCGCCCCAACCTGGCAGACAAGAGGGATCGTTGTCTCCATTTACTTCCTGGCGCTCATCCCCCTAGGCGTGATCGCCCGAACTGGAAATTCCGCTTTTGATTGGGGCCAGATCGCTCTTTTGTGGCTTCTGACCAACTTTCTGGCCGCGGTCGTTCTGCTGGCCTTCCTTAACCGGAGAGTCCGCGCGGTGGGACCGCTTGTGCTGACTTTCATGATATGCGCTGTGACGGGCTCGGTACTCTTGCCCTTTGTGGCAGGGAGTGATGCCGGCCGATCCCGCCTCCTCATTAGCATTGGATTGACTCTTGGGTTGGATCGCTTCGGCGTCTTCATCGGACTTGTTCTGCTGGGCTTTCTCCTATTTGGGGCGATTGGGTGGCTTTTGCTTCAATGGATCGGAGACTGGTACAAACAAAAGAAGATCAGCGAGCAATCCATCACCATGGATGCGATCTGGCTCCTGTTCGGGATCTTCCAGTCCATCGGCTTGATCTTTGAAGGAGAACGATGGTTCGTGGCAAGTCTGTTATCGTTCTTTGTCTATAAGATTGTTGCCTGGGCAGGATTCGAGGTGTTGGGCCGCAATGCACGTTTAGGTCGGCCACCTCCGAACCTCCTCTTGCTCCGCGTGTTTTCTCTGGGCAGGCGCAGCGAGCGTCTCTTTGATGTGCTTGGGACGCACTGGCGCTATGTCGGCAGCATCCGTCTGATCGCCGGCCCTGACCTGGCGACGACCACTATGGAACCGCATGAGTTCCTGGACTTTCTGAGCGGAAAATTGGCTCGCCGGTTTATCGATAGCACCCAAACGCTCGATGTCCGCATTTCGGAGATGGATGTGGAGCCGGACCATGACGGACAATTCAGAGTGAATGACTTCTTTTGCTACGATGACACCTGGAGGGTGGTTCTGTCGCGGCTTGTGGAGGAAAGCGATGTTGTGCTCATGGATCTGCGCGGTTTCTCTTCGCAGAATGCGGGTGTCATTTTCGAAATCAGTGAATTGATGAATCTTGTACCGCTGGAACGGGTTGTAATGACTATCGATGGCACGACGGATGAACGATACCTGCGCCAGGTACTGCAAAACTCCTGGGAACACCTGCGGCCAACCTCGCCGAACAGGCGATCAAAGTCTGGGGAACTGCACCTGTTCCAGTTACAAGGACTAAGAAATGTGGATGTGCAGCAGTTCCTGCGTGTTCTTTCCATCGCGGCCGATAGCGCGCCGGCGATAGGGAGGCAATATGCCACGACGTCATCTCCTATCGATTGACAGCGGCGGCATACGCGGCATCATTCCTGCAGTCGCCCTGGTCAAGCTCGAAAATTCAACGGGGAAGCTTACCCGCGACATCTTCTCATTTGTCGCGGGCACCTCCACGGGCGCGATCATCGCGACCGCCATCGCGGCGGGTGTTCCGGCCGTTCGTATTCTGGAGATGTACACCGACCGGGCCGGCGAGATATTCAGGCGTCATCCGTGGACGATTATCAAACGGATTCTGTCCGGCTCGATGTACTCGACTGAAAGACTGAATAACCTGATTGCTGAGGAAATCGGTCCCGCGGCTGCCTGGAAACTGAACGACTCTCCCATCGATATTCTGCTGACGGCGAAGCGGATCGACGATGGGATGCCGTGGTATTTTGTACGCGATAATCCCAGGAATTCCCGCTGCACCGGTCGCTTGGGCATCGTCGATTGTACGACCGCTTCCGCGGCCGCGCCGACCTACTTCGAGCCGTGGACGATCACGGAGGCTTCGACACCCTCCCCTCCCTGCGAGCCCGTCGGCACCCTGGTCGATGGAGCCGTCGGGGTCACAGGCAACCCGGTCTACCAGGCCTGTGTGGAAGCGTTCGAATATACTCCCGATTACCAACCGGCGGAAACAATCACTGTATCTTTGGGCACAGGTAGGTTCAAAAAAAGAAAACAACCCCGATGGATCGGCGGCTGGCTTGAATGGGTCATGGCCGAGCTGCTTGCCTCACCGGGCGAGCAGCAGACGGAAATCACGGCGCGGCACTTTCCTGAAATGATCTTTTACCGGATCGATCTGGAATTGAACGAAAACATCGGTTTGGACGATTCTGGACAAGTTGGCCGATTACTGGAATACGGTGAGCGATTGGCTGCATTAATTGACTGGGAGGCGATCCTGGCTGGCACAGCGACTGAATTTCGAATTGCGAGCCATAATACACTTTGGGAGCAGTATAAAGTCGAGGTCATGTGAACGGAGCGAAGGAGCTCATCGATGGATATTCACTCGATTCACCAAGCTCTTATCATCCTGCACGCGCTCTCCGCAACCATGGTCTTGTTTCGTCCCCACTGACAGGAACTGAAGATGATCGAGAATCCAAGCAACTGGGCTGGCAACTATACGTATCGCGCCGCCCGATTTTATCAGCCTGAGACCCTTGAGGAAGTACAGGAACTGGTGGGCCGCAGCAGCAAACTCAAAGCCCTTGGCACACGCCATTCGTTCCACGACATTGCCGATACATCCGGGGATCTTATTTCACTGGAACGACTGAACAGAGTCGTGGCACTGGATCGTCAGCGCCGCACGGTGACCGTAGAAGCCGGAATTCGCTATGGAGAGCTGGCCCGGTGGCTGCACGGCGAGGGCTTCGCCCTGCATAATCTGGCCTCATTACCGCATATTTCGGTCGCGGGCGCTTGCGCAACCGCCACACACGGCTCCGGCGACCGCCATGGGAACCTTGCCACGGCCGTCTCGGCGTTGGAGATGGTCACGGCCGAAGGCAGTCTCGTCACCGTATTGCGCGAGCAGGATGGTGAGCAGTTTCCGGGTGCAATCGTTAGCCTTGGCGGGCTCGGGGTGATCACCAAACTTACGCTCGATGTTTCCCCGGCCTTTGAGATGCGCCAGGATGTTTATGAGAACTTGACCTTCAAAGCCCTGGAGACTCACTTCGATGAAATTTTCTCGCTCGCCTACAGCGTCAGCCTGTTCACCGATTGGCGAAACGCGACCTTTAACCAGGTCTGGCTGAAACGCCAGGTTCAAAATGGCGCTGCTCTCAAAGTAGAACCAGAGCTGTTTGGAGCCACCCTCGCCACATCCCACCTCCACCCGATCCCAACTCTCTCAGCCAAAAATTGCACCGAGCAGATGGGTATCTGCGGTCCCTGGCATGAGCGCCTGCCTCACTTCCGGATGGATTTCACACCCAGCAGCGGTCAGGAATTGCAGAGCGAATATCTCGTGCCGCGCCCCTACGGACTTGAGGCTTTACATGCCATCGATCAGCTCCGGGAACAGATCGCGCCCCTCCTTCAGATCTCGGAGGTGCGCACCATCGCCGCGGACGACCTTTGGATGAGTCCCTGTTACAAACGGGATTGTGTGGGCATCCACTTTACCTGGAAGAAGGACTGGCCCGCTGTCCGGAAGTTGCTGCCGATGATCGAAGATCGACTTGCAGCGTTCCGTGCCATTCCACACTGGGGCAAGCTGTTTACCGTGACTCCCAGGCACCTGCACTCGCTCTACGAAAAACTGCCGGACTTTAGGAGACTGCTCCGGGATTACGACCCGCAAGGCAAGTTTCGGAATGAATTCCTGGACAGATACATTTTTGGAGTGTAGGAAGCCTTGATTCTGACCGCCAGGGCAAAGGGGGACTTTTGCAGTTGAAATTGCAGACGGCTGACAACGCCTAGGGAAAATCCCCCATTGCGCAATTGGCAGGAAATAGATAAATTGAATAGGCTAGAAAAGTCCATAAATTTCATGGAGAGGCTGTTCGCGCTTCTCACAAATTCCCCTGTAAATCGATGGATTACAGGCATATTCAAGATCATTAGGAGGCAGAGATGAGGTTAAAGACATTACTCACTAGCTTGGGGCTCGGGGCCGGGTTGATGTACTTTTTTGACCCGCGGCTCGGGAATCGCAGGCGAGCGCTGGTACGTGACAAAGTAAATAGTTTGGTGAACAACCTGGACGATTCAGTCGACGTAGCCATGGAAGATATGCGCAACAGAGCCCGCGGCGTCCTGGCCGAGATGAGCGCAAAGTTAAGTGACCAGGGCGCGCCAGACTGGATTCTGGAAGAGCGTGTGCGCACGAACTTGGGACGCCTGGCGCGTCACGCCCGCGGCGTGCAGGTCCAGGCAGATGGTGGCCGCATTTACTTGAGCGGACCGGTCCTTCGAGAAGATGCGGATATCATTCTAAGAACCGCAGCCCGGACACGCGGCGTCCACGGCGTCGAGAATGAGCTGCAGGTATTCGACAACGCCGATGATATTCCGGCGTTGCAGGGCTCTCCCTCGCCCAGGCGACGTGCCCTCCCTGAATGGCAGCAGCAAAACTGGTCGCCTGCTATGCGCCTGTTGAGCGGCGTGGGCGGAAGTTTGCTCACACTTTACGGCCTGACGCGGAGAGGTGTCACCAAGCCGATCCTGAGTACGGCTGGCCTGGTCCTGACTGCGCGAGGGGTAACGAATCTGGATCCTCGCAGCATGCTGGGTCTCGGAATGGGTGAAAACGCGATCAAAGTCCAGAAGGCGATCAATATCATTGCTCCTATCGATGAGGTGTATCGGTTCTGGCGCAACTTTGAGAATTTTCCCCGCTTCATGGATCATGTCAAGGAGGTCTCCGTCCGGAACGGCCTCTCATCCTGGAAGGTAGCCGGCCCGGCAGGTTCTACGGTCGAATTCGAGTCCCATATCACCAACGATATCCCTAACGAATTGATCGAATGGCAGACCGTGCCCGACTCCCAGGTTCAACACGCCGGTTTTGTCCGTTTTGACGAGAACCGGGATGGCAGCACTCGGGTGACTGTCCAGATGAGCTACGTCCCACCGGCGGGCGTGGTGGGTCATGCAGTCGCTCAGCTTTTTGGCGTTGACCCTCGCCAGGCAATGCATGAGGACTTGATCCGGCTGAAATCCCTTTTGGAGGAAGGTGAAACCTCCACCGAGGAAGGTGGTAAGGTAAACCTTCGAGAAGCAAGAAACGAATTCGGCAATATACAGACATAGATCTTGCCGGGTTCTGCAAGCCTCCGACTTTCGTCGGAGGCTTTTCGTTTAAGGAGGGTATTCTGCATTTTGCTATTCTGGGAATTCTTAAGGATCTTTTAAGAATTCCTCTAGAATACGTTCAGCATGGCAGA
>DASTFG010000415.1:0-2487 GCA_035708785.1 Anaerolineales bacterium | reverse complement strand
GATTACATACGAGAATGAAGTGGTGGTCGGTCAGAAGGCCGGCATAAACTACGAGCTCATCTTACCAACGTCGACCATACGGATCGATAACCCGCTCGCCATCGTGGATGCATACGTGGATAAACACGGCACACGGGAGGTCGCTGAGGCATTCCTGGATTTCCTATTCACAAAGGAAGCACAGGAGATCTTCGCCAAACACGGACTCCGCTCCCCGGACCCCGCGATCGCTGAGGCCACGGCAGATATGTACCCACCCATCGAAGACCTATTCACTATTGAATATTTTGGCGGCTGGAAAGAGGCGACTCCCACCTACTTTGGCGAGGAAGGAATTTTCTACAAGGTGTTCGCGCAAGTGCAGGGCATTCTGCTCAACGACTAGAACAGGAGATGACCGCTGCCTGGCGGGAACATCTCGCAGGTGGCGGTCGCCGGATATCGATATGAACCTACAAACAACGATCCCATCAGCAGGCAGAAGACCCATTGCCTCCCTCCCGTGGGGTCAATGGGGCATACGCGCTATCGCCCTTGGCTATCTTGCGCTGATGCTGATTATTCCCCTGGCCGTGATTCTGCAGGATGGGCTGCGCGAGGGCGTGCCGGAATTGTGGCGGCAGGTCACCCTCCCATTCGCCTGGCATGCGCTCAAACTGACCCTCTGGACTTCCGCCGTGATGACCGTGATCAACACGATCATGGGCACCCTGACAGCCTTTGTTCTCGTGCGATATGACTTCCCGGGCAAACGGATCCTCAACGGAGTGATCGACCTCCCCCTGGCAATCCCTACCCTGGTCACCGGTGTGATGCTGGTCATCCTGTTCGGTCCCCAGGAGGCGCTGGGCGCCTGGCTAAAGGAACGGTTCGATTTTTCTGTGATCTTTGCGCCGCCTGGGATTATTCTGGCTTTGTTATTTATCACGTTCCCGTTTGTTGTCCGTTCGGTCCAGCCGGTTCTGCTGGAGCTCGATCGCGCCCAGGAACACGCGGCGGCTACCCTCGGCGCAGAAGGCTGGACGATCTTCCGCCGCATCATCCTCCCGCCGCTGACCCTGCCGATCATAACCGGCGCGCTGTTGAGTTTTGCCCGCGCCATCGGCGAGTTCGGCTCGATTGTCATCGTTGCCGGTAACATCCCGCTCATTTCGCAGACGGCTGCCGTGTATGTGTTCGGTGAAGTGGAATCGGAGAACCGGCTGGGAGCCAGTGCGGTCTCGATCCTCATGGTCGCGATCGCGTTCAGCGTCCTGATGTTCGCAGATTATCTGCGCCAGCGCTCGAAGAAGGATTTGAGATGAGCGTCTCTACTCCCGCACGCACTCCCCTTGCGAAAACACAGAGTTCGCGTTCCGCCTGGCTGGACAGAAATAAGGGGACATTGACGAAATGGGCGTTGGTCGGCATCGTTGTAAGCTATGTAGGCTTTCTCATACTGGCTCCAATTTCCGCATTAGCATTTGGAGCTCTGGAGCAGGGCATCGGTGCAAGTCTGTCCTCCCTCAATGATCCCGACGTCTTCACCGCCTTTTGGAACACGTTATGGATCAGCCTGGTCGTTGTGACAGTCCATGCCATCTTTGGGACAGTGGTCGCCTGGGTCTTCGTCCGGCACCGGTTTCCCGGGCGTAATTTGATCAATGGGCTGGTGGACATGCCCTTCGCGGTCTCACCTGTGGTGGCCGGGTATATGCTGCTGCTGCTCTTCGGGCGCAAGGGACTGCTGGCTCCGGCCCTTGAGGCGTTGGGGATCCAGGTCGCGTTTGCCATGCCGGGGATCGTGCTCGCGACCCTCTTCGTCACTCTTCCGTTTATGATCCGGGAATTGATCCCTGTACTCGAAGCGTTCGATGCGCGGCAGGAGCAGGCCGCTGCAACCCTGGGGGCAAACGGCTGGCAGACCTTCTGGCGGGTGACTTTCCCCGCGCTGCGCTGGGGGCTCATCTACGGCGTCACGCTGACGTTTGCCCGCGCCCTCGGGGAGTTCGGAGCCGTGCTCGTGATCGGCGGAGGCGTGCAGGGCCGGACCGAGACGGCTACCCTCTTCATTTATCGTGCCCTGGATGAGCGCCAGTATATCGGGGCATACAGCGCGTCACTAGCGTTGGGACTATTTTCACTTATCCTCGTGCTGGGCTCAGACTGGCTTAGAAGCAGCAAATCTTAATTCAACTCTAAGACCAGGCTCTTTTTTTTCATTTGCACTCGGCGCAGGATGCGAACTCGGCCAGATTGTCAAGTCGCTGATCTTTAGGGGGAAAAGCCATGTAAGCCGATCCTTGTGCTGACCAGCGGCGCGAACTGGGTGGATAAGAAGCACATCAGTGTAACCTTTTCTAATCATTTGTTTGTTGACCTGGCTTCACAGATTTATATAATAAGCCCACGACATTAAGCATTCTCCATCAAGACAGCTAACATTACAGCCGGCTTCTGTCGCTTTCAAGAAACGGAGGTCAGAGAGCCAGCGAAATCCTTTAAATT
>DASTFG010000414.1:0-9384 GCA_035708785.1 Anaerolineales bacterium | reverse complement strand
TCCGGGCTTGTGCGGCGATGTCGGCAACCATTTGACGAAATGTGTCGGGCTTATCCACCCATACGGGCGGCGGCAAGGTCTTCTTCGGCATCGACTGCCATTATATCCCACGTCGAAGGGGATGCTATCTGCGAGGCGGCTCCTCGTCCGCAAGAATCTTTTCCATGACCAGTCCGTCCTCGCCATCGCTGTAGTATTTTTTCCAGATATCCACTGTCCGGTAACCGGTCTTCTTATAAAGAGAGATCGCGCCATCATTTGAGATGCGGACCGTCAATTTCACACGCGGCAATTTGACCTGTGCTTCGCATGCGCGTAAGAGCTCTTGCCCGATGCCGCGCCGCTGGTAGCCTGGAGCCACGCCGATCGTCGCGATCCAGGCCGCTCCCTGCGAGGGACGCAGATCACCTGCAACAAACCCAATCATTTCCCCGTCTTCCACAGCTTTCAGACGGATCACGTCGGGCCATGTCAACACGGCCATGAGGTCCAGCAAAGGCCAGGCATCCTTACCGAAACAGGCCTGCTCGAGCCGGCGCAGTGCTCCAAGATCGCGAATACTCGCGGGTTGAATCATCATCTGGAGCAAAATTGTATCAACAAAAAAGTAGAAAGCGGAAGTTACCTCTCCACTTTCTACTTTCCACTTACAACCGTATTCTTATTTGTTTCTTACTTTTTGCCATCCCCGCCCATAAAGTTCCCCAGCAGGCTCGTGAATTCTAACGGGAAGATATATTTCGTGGACGGGCTTGCACCGATGGACTTGAGTGTCTCGAAATATTGCAGGGTCATGGTTTTCTGGTCGACCGCTTGCGCCGAGGCAAAGATGTGGTCAAGGGCTCTGGCAAAACCCTGCGCCCGCAGTTCCTGTGCCTGTTGCTGGCCTTCCGCCTCCAGAATTGCAGACTGTTTCGAGCCTTCCGCTCTCAGAATCGCGGCCTGCTTTTCACCCTGGGCCACGTTGATCGCAGCTTCACGAGTACCCGTAGATTCGGTAACCACGGCACGGCGGATGCGTTCGGCCGACATCTGGCGGTTCATCGCCTCCTGGATCTCACGCGGCGGGATGATCTCCCGGATTTCCACATTCGTTACTTTGACACCCCAGCGCTCGGTCACCTCGTCGAGGCGGGTACGGAGCATCGTGTTAATGTGCTCGCGCTCCGAAAGCACATCGTCCAGCGGGATGCCGCCGATGACGGCGCGCAAGGTGGTGGTGGCCATGCCCTGTGCAGCGACTTCAAAGTTGCCTACCTGCAGGACAGACTCGGTCGGGTCGAGCACCTTGTAGTACCAGATGAAGTCTACCGAGATGCCGGCATTATCCTTGGTGATCGCCGTCTGGTGCGGGATTTCACGTACCTGTTCGCGCAGGTCCACCCTCACGGCACGGTCGATCACGGGGATGAGTAAAATAATACCAGGCCCTTTCGCGCCGATACTGCGACCAAGCCGGAAGACGACCAGGCGCTGGTATTCCGGTACGATACGCACTGCATTGGCTAAAAATATGAAGCCAAGGACCAGGATCGCACCCACAAAACATACAGCACTACCGCCAACAAGTTCGGGCATATCAATCTCCTTTTCTGAATAAACCGATGTCAGCCATTCTTCTCAACGATCAAAATCAATCCTTCCCGTCCGACAACCCGCACCATGCTGCCTGCCGGAATGGACGTTTCACTTCGTGCGGACCATAACTCCCCCTCGACCTGAACGCTGCCCTCCTCAAAGACTCTGGTTTTGGCTTCGCCAATCTGGCCGACCAGCCCCGTGAGATCATGGGATGGTCTCTCGTGGGCGGCTTCGAGCGATTTGCGAACGGCGAGCCATAAAAAGCCTGCAACCAAACCAGATGCAATGAGTGCGACCAGAGGATTTACCGTCGATTGTCCCTCGGCGCGTGGGAATATGAATACGGAACCTACCACCAGCAGCACAATGGAAAGACCCAAAAAAAGCTCGCTCTTGGGTCTTCTTAGAGCGTAAATGAACGGGACAATGCTCAGAGCGATCAGTACCAGCGCCCACCAATTAAAGGACAGATTATAGATCGCGTACCCGGCCAATGCGATACAGAAGAGCGCTCCCACCTCAAAGAAACCTGTCCCCGGCGTGGCGAGAGACATCATCGCCAGCAAAACACCCCCGAGAAGAAAGAGGTATGCAATGTTGGGGTCCAGCAGGAAGTCCATCACTCCTCCGATTTCATTATACAACAAGAGAGCCAGTTTGCCTCTAATTAGATTTACGAGATTCAGCATGTGCAAGTTGTGAGATGGATTCCGTCCCCAGGCTGTATAATAATCGCGACATTTGACCTCCACCTCCCGGACCAGGGTCAGAAATTTTGTGGAAAATACTATACCTTCGGATTTGGGAGGGCACGGAGGGCGAAGGAGTATCCGTGAATTTTCAGAAAATCTGCGTTCTTGGCCTTGGTTATATCGGACTACCTACCGCCTCGACCTTTGCCACGCATGGGCTGAAAGTCGTCGGCGTGGACATCGATCCTAACATCATAGAAACCGTGCGCAGCGGCAAGCTTCATATCCACGAGCCGGGCCTGCAGTCCGTCCTCGATGATGCCCTCCAATCGGGCAATCTGACCGTTTCATTGCAGCCGGAGGAGGCCGACGCCTTTCTGATCGCAGTACCAACCCCCTTCCACCAAGATGCCTACGGCGAGCACAACAGCAGCAAATACAAGAAGGCGGATCTGCGCGCCGTAGCCGCCGCAACGGAAGCGATCCTTCCATACCTCCGCCAAGGGAATTTGGTTGTGCTTGAATCGACATCACCGCCCCGCACAACCCTAGACCTGGTCGCGCCGAGCCTGGAACGATCCGGTCTCAAAGCCGGCTCCGGCTTCTTTCTGTGCTACTCGCCCGAACGGGTCCTGCCCGGGCAGATCCTGCACGAACTGGTCGAAAACGCACGCGTAGTCGGAGGTGTCACACCCGAATCAGCCGCAGCCGGACGAAGCCTCTACGCGACCTTTGTGAAAGGCGAGATCATTGAAACGGACGCGACCACAGCCGAGATGGTCAAGCTAATGGAGAACACGTCCCGCGATGTAAGTATCGCCCTTGCCAACGAATTTTCGCGTCTCGCGCACAGGTTCGGAGTGGATGTCTGGGAAGCCATCCGCCTCGCCAACCGCCACCCGCGCGTTAACATCCTCAATCCGGGTCCTGGAGTGGGCGGGCACTGCATCAGCGTGGATCCTTGGTTCCTGGTGGAAGGCGCGCCCGAGCTTACGGCGCTCATCTATCAGGCCCGCCAGGTCAATGACGGTCAGCCGCGCTTTGTTATTGAGATTGTCGAGGACGCGCTTGGCACGCTCCAGGGCAGTAAGATCGCGGCGCTTGGGCTGGCATATAAGCCCGACGTGGACGATCTGCGCGAAAGCCCCGCTGCGGAAGTCGTGCATTTACTGCAGGAAAAGGGCGTCAAAGTGAAAGCCTGGGAACCATTCAAAGCCAATGCGGCTCTTCCTGGCATCGAGATGGCATGTAGCCTGGACGAAGCAATCTTAGACGCAGACGTGCTGCTGCTCCTCGTCAGTCACACGGAATTTCGCGATCTGAATCCGGCGGAACTCATTTCCAAGACGAAAGCCCGGCTTGCCATTGACACCGTCAATGGCTGGGATGCCGAGAGGTGGCAAAAAGCGGGTTTTGGATTTGTCCGCCTGGGGTCCAGAAAATAAAAAGGACCTCATGGATCTTCGTGTCCTCTCTGTTTTCGGCACACGCCCGGAAGCCATAAAAATGGCGCCTATTGTGCGGCTGCTGAAACAAACAACTGGCATTGAATCGCGTGTGTGTGTGACTGCCCAACACAGAGACATGCTCGATCAGGTTTTGGAGTTGTTCGAAATCGAGCCGGAGTATGACCTGAACCTGATGCGCGATAACCAATCCTTGGCGCAGATCAGCGCGTCGATCTTTACCCATCTTGACCCGGTTCTAGAAGACTTTGAACCGGACTGGGTCCTGGTGGTTGGCGATACCACGACCGTGGTGACTACCTCTCTGCTCACCTATTTTAGAAGAATCCGGCTGGGTCACGTGGAAGCGGGTCTGCGGACCCACAGTAAGTGGCATCCATTTCCGGAGGAGATCAACCGCCGCCTCGCAACCGTCATCGCGGACCTCCACTTTGCGCCGACAGAAGGGGCAAAGTCCAATCTGCTGCTGGAAGGGATCGATGCAAAAAACATTCTGGTCACGGGCAATCCGGTCATCGATGCGCTGCAGTTTGCGCTATCACAAGAGGAGCCCCAGCAGATTACCGCGTTGCTCAAAAAACTGCGGCTAGGCCATGAAGGACAGGAGGGCAAGAGACTGATCCTGGTCACCGCCCACCGGCGCGAGAATTTCGGAACACCTCTTGAGAATATTTGCTACGCGCTCAAGGAGCTGGCCTCGCGCACCGATGTGGAACTCGTTTATCCTGTGCATCTCAATCCGAATGTGCAGGCGCCGGTCAACCGGATTTTGAGAAATTCCCCGCATATTACCTTATTGCCGCCGCTCGATTACCTTCCTCTTGTCCAGCTGATGAAGCATGCAAAACTTATCCTGACCGATTCGGGCGGCCTGCAGGAGGAAGGCCCCTCTCTGGGTATTCCCATCCTTGTCCTGCGTGAAGTCACGGAACGCCCCGAGGGGATCCAGTCGGGAACGCTAAGACTGGTTGGAACAGAGGTCCACCAAATCGTCAATGAAGCGATGCGGCTTCTGGACGAGCCATCGGCTTATCAAGCCATGGCGAGAGCCGCGAACCCGTATGGTGACGGTCACGCGGCGGAAAGAATCATCGAAGCATTACTGCGCTCCGAACGGAAAACAGCAATCCAGGCCTGAACATAGGTGGATAACTCTGTAAGCTGTAAGGTAGAAACGAACCCGTATATGAGATAATCCATTGGTATGAGAACAGTTCGGCACTTCGTTGCGGCGATCGTTGTTTTGGCACTCGTCCCGGCTTCCTGGGGTTCATCGCAGGCGCAGTCGGCAGAGGCTCGTTATTTTCCGGAAACCGGGCATACGGTGAGAGGGGATTTTCTGCAATTCTATCAGGGCGCGAAAGATCCAATTCTGCTTTACGGCTATCCCATCACCGAGCAGATGACATCGAGAGATGGCAAGACGGTCCAGTACTTTCAACGCGCCCGCTTTGAACTGCGCGCCGAACAATCTGACGGCCAGCGCGTTTTTCTGACACCTCTGGGTCAGAATTCCTATCGACCAGGAGGGCAGCTAAACATTGACAACTCATCGGGATGCCAGCTATTCCCCACGGGATACCGCGTCTGCTTTGCCTTTCTTGATTTTTACAACGCCAACGGCGGCGCGGCTCAGTTTGGAAATCCGATTTCCCCGTTCGAGTTCCACGACCACCTGATCGTCCAGTATTTTGAAAGGACCCGCTTTGAGTGGCGCGCCGACCGTCCGGAAGGACAGCGGGTGGTGCTCACCGACTTGGGCCGCCTGTACTTCGATCAGCTCGGTGAGGACAAGGCACACCTAAGTCCGGTCGAGATCTTGGATGCAACGATCAATTCTGTCCTCTCCATCCGGGTTCGCGCGTTCGTAAGCAAGCCGGTAATGCCTTCCAGCGGCCAGCAAGCTGTATTCATCATCGTTCAGAGCCAGACGCTCCAGGCGGTCTCCGGTGCAACAGGTAGAGTGACGATTCGGTGGCCGGATGGCAATCCAGAAGAATATTTTTTTATGACAAATGGGGCCGGGCTCGGGAGTGTCTCGTTCAGTTTCAGCGACCAGGAGCCAGGCTCACTCGTGCCGATTGACATCGCGGTCACATATCAGGGCCTCGCGGGGACGACGAAGACATCGTTCAGAATCTGGTTCTAGAACATCTCTCAAAATATTCCCACGGACCCGCCCCAGTGGAGTAACACGTGTTAGTAAACCGTGTTAAGGCGGTAAAACAGCGGATTTGAGATGAATTGTAGTGCTGAGCACAGAAATAGGTTCCTGTTTACTCAAAAAGCTCCTGCCACGCAAAGACAGGGCCATCCCTGCATACCAGCTTCCAGCGCGATTTCGTTGTGACCGCGCATACCCCGCAGTCTGCGACTCCACCGCAGGCCATTGGAGTACGGATCAGGATCTGTGCCTCTTTCCCATCTGCCCATCGATCGATTCTACCCAGGCGTTCCCTGACCCCGTCCATATGCTCACGAGCTATGTCCAGAGCAACGTAATCGGCCCACTCCAGCACGTCGTCCAGAGCCGACATCGGCTGCACTTCTACATCATGGGGCAGATCATCGCTCGCAGAATCAGTGATCAGGACCACCGCCGCATCTTGCCGCAGCGCTGGTGGAATCAGCCCGCGTAGGCGTGCCGGCGCAGCGTCGATCGCTCCAAGCAGTACGCGTCGAGCGGAGACCGGCAAGGTGAAGCCATGCCCGAGCGGCCCGCGTAGATAAAGGCCCGTGCCCGGGCTCCATGAGTCGGGCACAGGGGCCGCAACGATAAAACCCTGAGGCGCGGAATGCGTATAAAAAATGGGAACCGGCAAGAGCGAGCCAGAGTCGCTGCTCGCGAGCAAATATTGGCCGGGAGCGGGAATCAAATTGACCGGACAGGACAGGCGCGCGCTGCGAAGTCCATCCTGCAGGATTAGTTCGGTTACCTGACCTTTGCCGGTCTGCATATCGCTATGCTATCATGGCGGTATAATTATTTCAACTCTACCTGGAGGAACCATCATGAACGTTGCCGATTTCATCAAAACACTGGCCGGGCTGGCCTGGTTGGCCCTTGTGGGAATTGGTATGCTGGCTATCATACGCGCCGGCCGCAAGCAAAACACCAAAGGACTTAGCTCCCTGGCTGTCGGCGTGCTCGTCCTGGCGATCGCGCTGAGTGTGATTGGAGCGGGTCTGGTCTTCATTGAACCTTTTGAAACCGGCGTCGTCGTGAGTATCCTCGCCGAAGGCGGTATGCGGCCCGAGCCGCTTCGCTCCGGCTTACACTGGATCGTGCCTTTCGTCGAAAGGGTGGAAAGATACCCCATCTCGATTCAAACATTCACAATGGCGCGCACGGCCAGTGAAGGCGAGACGCAGGGTTTGATCACGGTCGAAGCGCGCACATCGGATGGACAGAGGATTTTCGTGGACTCATCCATCATCTATCAAATCGATCCTACTGAGGTAACCACGATCCACAGGGAATGGCAGCACCGCTATCAAGAAGACTTGATTCTACCGCAGACACGCGGCGTCATACGGGATGCGGTCTCGCAATATCGTGTGGATGAGGTACTCAGCACCAAGCGCTTCGATATGGCAGATCAGATCACTGCAAATCTAACGGCTGTTATGGCTGATAACGGCTTGACGCTGATAGATTTCGTGCTGCGCGATATCACCTTTACCGAAGAATATGCTCAATCCATCGAACAAAAACAAATCGCGGAGCAGCAGGCCTTGCAGGCAAGGTTTGTGGTCGAGTCAAAGAAGCAGGAAGCCGAACAGGCTCGGCAGGTGGCGCAGGGTCAGGCAGATGCAGCCGTCATCGCAGCCAGAGGCGCAGCAGAGGCGCGGCTGATCGAGGCAAATGCAGAGGCACAGGCGCTTGAGTTGCTGGCTTCTGCATTGGAGGACAACCCGCAGCTTATCGAGTACCAGTACATCCTCAAGCTCGCGCCGGGCGTCCAGACGATCTTCGTGCCAAGCGGCAACCAGTTTATTCTGCCATTGCCATCGACAACCATAACCGCAACACCCACACCGGCGGTCACAGCACCGTGAAGGAAAAATTACCTTAGATTCATGCCGATCCCCAAAACTGGACGTGAGATCCGACTGACAACTCTTTCCACATGCGCGGGTTGAGCGTCCAAGCTCAGCGCCGATGCGCTGGCGCAGGTACTGCGCCCTATTAGAGATATCTTCGATGCCGCCTCATTCCCGGACCTGTTGGTGGGTCTGCGGGAGCCTGATGACGCGGCCGTTTGGCGTCTGGATGAAGACCGCGCGCTCGTCGTGACCACGGACTTCTTCACCCCGGTCGTGGATGACCCGTACGATTACGGCGCGATCGCCGCAGCCAACAGTCTCTCGGATGTGTACGCCATGGGAGGACAACCGTTCCTGGCACTGAACATCGCGGCGCTGCCCGATCATCTGCCCGCTGAGATCTCAAGTGAGATCGTTCGCGGCGGTGCGGAGAAAGCGCGCGAAGCCGGTGTGGTGATCGCAGGGGGACATACCGTCAAGGATAAGGAGCCGAAATACGGCCTGATCGTGATCGGTTTTGTTGACCCGCGTAGGATGCTTAGCAAAGCCGGACTCAGGACAGGCGACGCCCTCGTACTGACAAAGCCTCTCGGGTTCGGGGTCACTACGACAGCTCTCAAACGCGAACAGGCAGAGGAAAAGGATGTTCTCGAAGCCGTAAATTGGATGAAGCAGTTGAATAAATCTGCCAGCCAGCTTGCCCTGGAATTCGGCTTGCGCGGCGGGACGGATATCACAGGATACAGTTTATTAGGTCACGGCATGGAAATGGCCCAGGCGTCGGGCGTTTCCTTGAAGTTGGAATTCGCCGAGATCCCATTTGTTTCCGGGGCGCGCAAGTATGCCGAGAAAGGTGCCTTCGCGGGGGGCGCTTTCGATAACAAGAAACACTTCGAATCCGGTATTGTTTTTGCCGATGGGATTGACGAGCCAGACCAGATGTTGTTGTTCGATCCACAGACAAGCGGAGGCTTGCTGCTGGGAGTTTCACCTGATCATCTAGAAGCTTTTCTTACCCGCGCGCGGGAAACTGACCAGGCCGCATGGCTCATTGGCCACGTCGAAGCGGGAAAAGGGATTGAAATCCGCTAAGAAGCGCGTTATTCATAGTACAATATAGGCATACACATGCCGTAAGATCATGTCAGAAATCCCCATAGATAGTCATTCTCAGTATATGCGTCACCTTGCCGGTGACGCTCGCCGGCGGACCCTGCCAGGGAACGGTGCAGGCAGGTATGTTTCAACGCGCAGAATCCTACGGAGAGAAGTGTAATTACTTTCGATGAATATAGGTATGGAAATCCTTATCATCCTGTTCGCTATTCTGATCAACGCTGTTTTCGCGATGTCAGAAATGGCGGTTGCAGCTTCGCGCAAGGCACGCCTTCAGCAGCGTATCAATGAGGGTGACCGGCGCGCATTGACCGCCCTGAAACTGATCGAACATCCCAATCTGTTTCTCGCTACGGTCCAGATCGGGATTACACTCGTAGGCGTATTTGCAGGTGCAGTCGGTGGCGCCACACTTTCCGAACCTTTAGGTCAACTGCTAGCGCGTTTTCCTGCGCTCAGAGATTATGCAAATTCGCTCGCGC
>DASTFG010000413.1:0-3854 GCA_035708785.1 Anaerolineales bacterium | reverse complement strand
AGGATCAAACCCATCCACTTTGACCTACACTACGACTGATCTTCACAACTTTCTACAGACTCGCCGCTCGGTCCGCCGCTTCAAACCGGACCCGGTGCCTGATTCCGCTATACAGGAAATCCTCACCACCTCCATGTACGCGCCCTCAGCGCATCATCGCCAGCCATGGCGCTTTTGCGTGGTGACGGATGTATCTGTGAAGAATCACTTGGCCGGCGCAATGGCCCGGGATTTTGAGCGCGACCTGCTGAAGGATGGTGTACCCCCCGAAAAGATCGCCGCGCAGATCAAACGCTCGAAAGCGCGCATCACCTCCGCGCCGGTTGCGATCTTGTTGTGTCTGGATACGCGCGAAGTAGATTCCTACCCCGATGAGAAGCGCAACAGGGCCGAATACATGATGGCAGTTCAATCGGTTGCCGCAGCAGGGCTGCAGCTCCTGCTGGCCGCGCACGCTGAAGGGCTGGGCGCCGTCTGGGCCTGCTGGCCGCTGTTTGCGCAGGAGACGATTCGGGAAACTTTGAATTTGGCAGAATCATGGGAGCCGCAGGGAATATTTTTCGTTGGATATCCCGAGGTCGTCCCTGAAGCGCGTGAAAGAAAATCACTACGTGATATAGCAATCTTTCTATGAAAACGTATCGCACGTAACGCGACACGCTTCGCGGTGTCGCATGGAGCCAGAGACGAGATGAAAATTGTTGCTCTCGCTGGCGGGGTCGGTGGCGCGAAGCTTGCACACGGCCTGGCCCAGATCCTTCCTCCCGAGGACCTTACGGTCATCGTCAATACCGGTGACGATTTTGAGCACTACGGGCTATATATCTGTCCTGATTTAGACACGGTCTGTTATACCCTTGCGGGCCTGGCAAATCCTGATACGGGCTGGGGACGCGCCAATGAAACTTGGAATGCCTTCAGGAATGCGTCCGAACTTGGCGGACCGGATTGGTTCCGGTTAGGGGATCAGGACCTGGGCACGCACCTCGAGCGGACGCGGCGGTTGAACGAGGGGCAGACGCTTACGCAGATCACGAGAGACTTTTGCAGAGTGTGGGGAATCGAGCACACGGTCCTGCCGATGTCTGACCAGGCGGTGAGGACCATCGTCGATACAGATGAGGGTGCCCTGGCTTTTCAGGAATATTTCGTCCATCGCAGATGTGAGCCTCCGGTCAAAGGCTTCCGGTTTAGGGGCATCGAGCAGGCGGAGCCGGTCCCCGGAGCATGTGAGGCGATTGAATCTGCTGATGCAGTGGTCATCTGCCCGTCGAATCCGTGGGTGAGCATCGATCCGATCTTGCGGGTACTTTCGCCCCTCCCCCAAGGAGGCAAGGTGATTGCGGTTTCCCCGATTATCGGTGGAGAGACCGTCAAGGGTCCGGCGGCAAAAATGTACCGCGAATTGGGCATCGAGCCCTCTGCACTGGCAGTCGCCAATCATTACCGCGATCTGGCAACCGGGTTTGTATTGGATCGAATGGATGAGCAACTGGAAGGAGGTATTTTGGGTTTAAACATGCAGACACTTGTAACCAATACATTGATGAACAGTCTTGATAAGAGAAGCCGACTGGCTAAAGATGTGCTAAACTTTATCGGAACGGAATCATGACGATCTGGGCAATCATCCCCGTAAAACCTTTACGAAGCGGAAAATCACGCCTGGCAGGCACCTTATCTGCAGAGGAACGGACGGAGCTAAATCGAACTCTTCTGCAACACACACTGAAAACACTGTCTAACCTGAGGGAAATAGAGCACGTACTGGTAATCAGCCGCGACCCTTACGTCTTGAGCGTCGCGCGTACGCACGGTGCACGCACCGTCCGGGAAGACGGCCAGCCGCATCTGAATACCGCTCTGAAGCGCGCGACGGTCATTGCGCAGGTCTATGCGACCCGCGGCGTCTTGGTACTGCCGGCCGATCTCCCCTTGATCTCACGCGAAGATGTTCTGACGCTGATCGAGCGCGCCACCGATCCGCCTGTCGTTGTGATTGCGCCGGACAGGCACGAAAAAGGCACGAATGCGCTCTTGATCTCGCCCGCCGGTTTGATCGAATACGATTTTGGCGAAAACTCCTTTCAGCGCCACTGCCAGCGCATAAAAGAAGCAGGCGCCAGGCTTGAAATCGTTTACCTGCCATCATTGGGACTGGACCTGGATCTGCCTGAGGATCTTGAGCTCATAAAGAATCTCGATAAAATCATATCACCCTAAACCACTTCTATTACAACGAGGAGGATGTCATGGCTGAGCGCGTGGCACTATATCTACAGGATTCGCACGATCTGCGTGATGGGCTGGATTATGTGCAGTACGCCGAAGACAAGGGGTTCGAGGCCGTGTGGCAGGCGGAGTCCCGACTGGTGCGCGATGCCATTGTTCCGATGGCCGCCTATGCCGCGGTCACCGAACGGATCAAGGTCGGATCAGGCGTGATCAACAACTGGACGCGCAATATCGGTCTGCTTGCCGCCACTTTCCTGACTCTGGACGATCTCGCCCCGGATCGGATCATTTGCGGCATCGGCGCGTGGTGGGACCCGCTGGCAAGGAACGTCGGAATCGAACGAAGGAAGCCGTTGCTCGCGATGCGTGAGACCGTCGAAGTCCTGCGGCGCTTATTGAATATGGAGCGGGTTACCTTCCACGGTGAATTCCATCACGTGGATGGAATCGAGCTGGACGTCGTTCATGGCCGTCGCGAACCACGCAATATTCCGATCATGATCGGTGCAACTGGTGACATCATGATGGAGCTGACCGGCGAAATCGCCGACGGGGTCGTGCTGAATTATTGCGTTCCGCCAGAGTATAACGACAAGGCATTGGAATTATTGGATAAGGGCTTGAAGAAGTCGGACCGCCGGATGGAAGATTTCGATCGCCCGCAGTTAATTGTCTGCTCTGTGGATGAAGATCATGACATAGCCATCGAATATACAAAGGAATTGCTCTGCCAATACCTTGCACAACAACCCCACATCGCCAAGGCTTCTGGGGTCTCGCAGGATGTGATCCGGGAAATCCAGTCCATCCTGGGATGGCCCGCCACCAAGGAACAGATCCAGCGAGCCATGCCTCTCGTGCCCGACGATCTGGTGGATCGCATCACGGCCTCCGGAACGCCTGAGGAAGCGAAATCCAAGGTAGAAGAGTACAAAAGGAGGGGCTGTACCTGTCCGATCCTGTATCCCGTGGGCGGGAATTTCAAACTGCTGATCGACACGTTTGCACAGGCCTGAGGAATCAAAAAACACCCTGAAGTTTGGTTTCGGGGTGTTTTTCGTTTAATTCTTGTTACCGCAGATTCCCCTTCAAATACTCTAGCAGCATCCGCAGCGCTGCATCAGACGAAGCCTGTTTGTTCTCCTCCCGATCACCGGCAAACTGTAAAAGCATGGTCCACTCCCCGTCCTGCGCCGCCAACCCAATCCAGGTCGTGCCGACCGGCTTTTCGGGAGTCCCGCCTCCGGGCCCGGCGATCCCTGTCACGGCGACGGAAATGTCGGCATCCAGCAGGCGACGGGCTCCCCGCGCCATCTCGAGGACAGTCTCCTTGCTGACAGCGCCCTTAGAGTTCAAGGTATCCCAGGACACGCCCAGCATCGCCACCTTCGCTTCATAGGCATACGCGACCACTCCACCCAGAAAGTACTCGGATGAACCTGGTACATCTGTGATGCGGTCTCCGATCAAGCCGCCAGTGCACGACTCGGCCAGCGTCAGTCTTAATTTCCGTTCCCGCAAGAGCTGCCCGATCTGAAATTCCGGCAATGTTGACACAATAACCTCGCTACATTCAGGACTTCACGATAGTTAAAAGAATACCCGAAAACAGGGGTGCG
>DASTFG010000412.1:0-4011 GCA_035708785.1 Anaerolineales bacterium | reverse complement strand
CCGCCCCGCACACGCACGTGGGGAGCACGTCATGAACGACTACGACCTCCTGGTCGTGGGGTCGGCCAACGCCGACCTGGTGATCGGTGTCGAACGCCGCCCGTCCGCCGGGGAGACGGTGCTCGGCTCCGACCTCGCCGTCCATCCGGGCGGCAAGGGAGCCAACCAGGCGGTCGCCGCAGCCCGCCTCGGCGCATCCGTGTCCATGCTGGGACGCGTGGGCAGGGATAATTTCGGCGATTACCTGCTCGAGAACCTTAAGTCGAATCACGTGAATATCGAATATGTCCGGCGGGACGATGCCGCCACGGGCACGGCGATCATCGTCGTGGATGCAGACGGGCAGAACAGCATTGTGCTGTCCCCGGGAGCGAACGGCAAAGTCAGCCCGGCAGATGTGACGGCGGCTTCCTTTGGGGATTTCAGGCTGCTCCTGCTCCAACTGGAGATCCCCCTTGAGACGGTCCGCTCCACGGCCCAACGCGCCAAAGAGCATGGGCTGCAAGTCCTGCTGAATCCCGCGCCGGCGCGTTCCCTGCCAGACGAGTTGATCACGCTCCCCGATTTCCTCGTACCCAATGAAACCGAGCTCAGCCTGCTGACGGAGCAAACTGTGAACGATATTCCTTCCGCCGAAAGAGCGGCGAAGACTCTGCTGGCGCACGGCGCGCAGACGGTCATCGTCACGCTCGGCGCGAACGGCGCCTTGATCGTCACCAGGGAGATGATCAAACATATCCCACCATTCAAAGTGGACGTGGTGGACACCACAGCCGCGGGCGACGCGTTCATCGGCGGGTTTGCCTCTGCGCGGCTGCAAGACCAGCCTCTCGAAGAAGCGGTCCGCTATGGATGCGCCTGCGGCGCGCTGACCGCGACAAAGTTCGGGGCGCAGCCGTCCCTGCCTTCAAAAGAAGATGTAGAGAACTTCCTGTCACTGCGAAGAGGAACGTAGCGACACAATCCCCATGTAAACGAGAAGATCGTTTTGCCCCCGACACGCATCATCATCGACACAGACCCCGGCGTGGACGATGCCCTGGCCTTATTGCTGGCGCTTGCCTCCCCCGAGATCCAGCTTGAGGCCCTGACCACAACGCACGGGAACGTGACCCTGGAACAGGCAACGCGCAACGCACTTTTCATCCTGGAACTGCTGAATGCAAGCCACATCCCTGTCGTACAGGGGAGCCGGTTGCCGCTGGTGCAGCCGCTGCGTGCCATCGACTCCGTGCACGGCGAGAGCGGCATCGGGAATGCAGAGGTGCCTGGACCGCGTGCAAAGCCGCTCCCGGGGCATGCCGTGGATTATTTGATCGACAGGGTCCTTGCAGAGCCCGGGCAGATCAGCATCTTTCCAATCGGGCCTCTGACGAATATTGCCATGGCGATCCGCAGGGAACCGGCATTTGCCCGGGCCGTCAGGGAACTGGTCATCATGGGCGGGGCGGTCCATGAGGCCGGTAACACGACCGCGCTCGCGGAGTTCAACATTTACGTTGACCCGCACGCCGCGCACATTGTGTTCCACTCGGGGATCCCCATGACTTTGATCCCCCTGGACGTTACCCATAAGTGTCTGCTCAAGCAGGAGGACCTGCAGCGCCTGCTCGAAATCCGGTCCCCTGTTTCCCGTTTCCTTGAGGAGGCTGTTGGCGTCTATCTGACTGAATCCCTCAGGTTGGGCTATCAGGGTAGCGCCTTGCATGATCCGCTGACCCTGGCGACGATCATCGCGCCCGAACTCCTGACCTGCAAGGAATATTACGTGGATGTCGATATCTCAAGCGGCGTCTCGATGGGCAAAACCTTCGCCGACGTTTACAACGTCACGAAACGGCCAGCGAACATGAAGGTCGCCCTGGACGTGCGCGGGGAGGCATTCGTCGAGTTGTTCCTGCAGCGCATGGAAGCGCTGAGCCGTTCCATCCCGGAGTGACATGCCGAAACGAATCCTGCTCGATACAGATCCCGGCATCGACGATTCGCTCGCCATCCTGCTGGCGCTGGCTTCCCCCGAAATCCAGATCGAGGGGATCACGACCGTTCACGGCAACTGCTCGGTGGAACAGGCGACGGTCAACGCGCTTTCGATATTGGAACTTGTCAGGGCGACAGGAATCCCGGTTGCCAAGGGATTTGCCCTTCCGCTCGTGCAGCCATCCCTGCTGGCCGCCGAGACGCACGGAGACTCCGGCCTCGGGTACGCAAAACTCCCGGCTCCGCGCCGCGGGCCCGAGGCCCGGCATGCGAGCGACTTTCTCATCGAGAAGATCCTGTCCAGCCCCGGGGAGATCACGCTCCTCGCCCTTGGCCCGCTGACGAACGTCGCCTTCGCCATCCGCAAAGAGCCGCGCCTCGTCGAAGCGGTTCGGGAAGTCATCGTCATGGGCGGGGCGCTCCGGTATCCAGGCAATGCCAGCCCGCTGGCGGAGTACAACGTTTTCGTCGACCCGCACGCCGCGCATATCATCTACCACAGCGGGATGCCGGTCACGCTGGCACCCCTGGACGTGACCTATCAGTGCATCCTGACTCCGGAAGATGTGAAAAGGCTTCAAAAGACTCCTTCGGCGAGCGGGCGGTTCATTGCCGATTCGACGCGCTTCTACATGGAATTCCATGATGAGTACCAGCAGATCTATGGCTGTGCGATCAATGATCCGCTCGCACTGGCGCTGGCCTTTGCGCCCGACCTGTGTCAGTATCAGGACCTTTATGTGGATGTGGATATTTCGGGCGGGGTCTCGATGGGCAAAACCTTCGGCCGCTTCTACGACGGGACAAAGGCGCAGCCCAATATGAGAGTTGCGCTCGAGGTACGCGCAGGGGATTTCATGGAGCTATTCCTGCAGAGAATGGAAAGGCTCTCGGCCGGATAGGCCGCCGCGCCGAAACCGTCCAGGGCGTTCAGGGTTACAGCTTACAAATACCCGTAGAGATTGCACGGCGCCATCGAGGAATTGCCGTGAACCAGGCGCCTGCGGGGAAACCACCTTTTGACCACTCGGAGGTAACCATGCGAGAAACAGCCATGCGGAGCCAGAGCAGTAGCAATACTTCCTGGCTGAACATTAAGAAGGACTTCAACACCATGACCTGGGTCCTGATGCCGGTAGCGATTGCCATCAACATGGCCGTTGGACAGATCGTCGCCACGCTCAGGCTGCCCGTCTACCTGGACTCCATCGGCACCGTGCTGGTCGGCGTGATCTGCGGCCCCTGGGCCGGCGCGCTGACCGGCGCCCTGGCAAATACGATCCTGGGACTAACCATCAACCCGGACTTTCTGCCGTGGTGGCCGGTAGCCTTTATTATCGGCCTGGTCTCCGGCATTTGCGCCAACTACGGCCTCTTCAGGAGTTGGTGGGGCGTGATAGTGACAGGCTTCCTCGTTGCACTGGCCGCGGCCCTGTCGTCGGTGCCTATCTCGCTGATCGTCTATGGCGGGATTACGACTGGCGGCACTGGCATGATTACCGCCTTTCTGGTGGAATCCGGCAGAGGCATGGTCCAGGCTGTCTTTGCGTCCAGCTTCCTCGTCGAACCCGTGGACAAGATCACGACCGCTATGCTGGCGTTTGCCATCATCCAGGGTCTGTCCAAGCGCTTCTTGGCCCGTTTCCCGCGGGCCGAAAACGTCGAGACGGACGAAAAGGTTAGTAGAACGCAGTTGATTGTTGCCATCGCGATCGTCATCCTGCTGGTCCTGTTCGCGATCTTCCTGCTCGGGAGACTGACCGGCGGATAAATATAGCTCCGCTCAGCATTCCAGGCCAGGCAGGGATGCCTGGCCTTACTACCTTATAATGGGGGACATTCCATTCAGGAACGTCATAACTTCCAGCCTATGCATGAGCGTCTTTCTTTTTTTGTAAAGCGCAACAGCCCCATCCACCGCCTGAATCCCCTGACCAAAGTCGTCCTGGCGCTCTCGCTGGTTTTGGTCGCGTTTTCCAGTCCCTGGTACTGGACGCCTCAGACAATTTTTCTTCTGATCATTATTCCTCT
>DASTFG010000411.1:0-2748 GCA_035708785.1 Anaerolineales bacterium | reverse complement strand
GCGGACGGTCCGACTGCGCCGGAAATTCACATCCTATTTGAGTCTGAGTCTGTTGTTTATTTCGATGGTGGGAATCCTGACGAACAAACTGCCCGGAGATCTTGGTCTGACCGGCCTGGATGCTGAGCCGGGACACCCAGCAGGAGACTATCCGAACATTATTATTCTGGGGGGAGATGGGCTGAGCGCAAGCTACCTGACAGCCTACGGCTTCGAACTGAAGACCACACCGTTTTTAAGTGAGCTCGTACAGACTTCCCTGGTTGCCGAAAACGCTTTTCCCAACGCTTCCAGCACAACAGGCTCTACGACGTCGGTGCTAACCGGAAAGGAGCCTATTGCAGCCAGGGTGTTTCGCTACCCGGATATTCTCTCGGGAAAGGATTCTTTCGAGCACTTGCCAGGCATCTTAAGAAAACATGGATTTCAGACAGTGGAAATCGGAACGCCGCATTATGTTGACGCCCGAAGACTTAATCTGCTCGAAGGGTTTGATATTGTCAACAACCGTTCGATGAATTCCCCCGCTGTAGATATGCTAAGAACCGCTTTGGGCAACTCACCCTCCGCCCACTTTCTGGAGACCATGACAGACAGAGTCGGCGAACGACTGCTGCATATCTTATTTATTAAGCAAATGCAAAACCCGCTGGCACAGGTCTACGATCCTGCGGCTCGCATATCCGACGACCAACGCGTGGATCAGATCATTACTTTGCTTGACCATGCCGATCGTCCGGTCTTTATCTTCGCTCACCTGATGGGTACGCACGGTCCGGATTTCTCTGTCCAAAAGGAGGTCTTCTCCGGCGGCTCAAGTGTTAATCCTGATTGGGATCAGCGCCGCTACCTGGATGCAATCCTAAGCTTCGATGGCCACGTCAAAAAGATTTATGACCACCTGGCGGAAACGGGCAAACTGGACCACACAATTCTCATCATTTACACAGACCATGGATTCAAATATACCATCAACCAGCGTATTCCTATCATCATCCACTTTCCTCAAAATGCATATGCTGGGACACGCCAAAACAATGTTCAGACGATCGATATCCCGGTCACTTTGCTGGATTATCTCGGTATTCCACTTCCGGAGTGGATGACCGGCACATCCCTGTTGGATGGCGAACCACCTGCAGACCGCGAGATTCTCGGTACAACAACTGGCTCACCAAACGAGATAGCGCCTCCTTTCTATCAAATCAATATCTTCCAGGTGATCATATGCCATAGATGGTATGCGCTGAACGTGCGGGAAAAGATCTTTGCCAGCGGGACGATAAGAGGGCATACAGCCAAGTGCGATGAAGACCTTCTACCGGCTGAGGAACTTGTTCATCAGAGTATACTGGAATATCTTAAGAAATTTGGCTACAACGTCAGTTCACTGGAATAAATCGGCTATATTTCTAATTCCGGAGCAGTGGGTATGCCTAACATATACTTCCTCATCTTCGAGTTCATTATCTATCTCCAGCTCGCGCTGTGCCTGCGCCACGCGTGGAAACAAGGCACGGCGAATCTGCTTCGGCTCTTTGCGGGAATTATATTCGGCGTTTCCCTGGAACTGGCAACTATCCGTCAACTGGATATTTATGAATACGGTCAATTCCTGATCATGATTCTGGATGTGCCCTTGTGCATCGGCGTGGCCTGGAGCTGCATCCTTTACAGCGTCATGGAATTTTCAAATGGCAGTAGCCTGCCGTACTGGACTCGTCCCGTGCTCGATGGCCTGCTGGCCCTGAACATCGACCTTGCCCTCGACGCGGTTGCGATCCGGCTCGGCTTCTGGGACTGGGGCCAGGGTCTGGAATTCGAATATTTCGGCGTGCCTTATGGAAATTTCTGGGCTTGGTTCTGGGTCGTATTCTCTTTTTCGTTTGGATATCGCCTTTTTGCGCGCCGCGCGGACTGGATCGGCACATGGCTTGCTCCACTCGTTGCTCTGATCCTTGGCCTGGCCGGCGTATTGGGGACCAATGCCTTTATCGTGTTCGTCGTCTCGCCGCAGTATCGCGGCCTGGTGGTCGCCATCACATTGCTAACGGCATTAATTGCTGTCATTGCACTTCGCCCGCATTTTTTCATAACACCTGTGTCTTCGGTTGTTTTCTGGGTTCCGTCCCTCATGCATCTTTACATACTCGTCGCCGGGTTGGCCTCCGGTGTGATTCTCGACCCGCCGATTTTGTTATGGATCGGCCTTGCCATGATGGGGATCGCGTTCTATTTGCACGGGTCAACAATTCAGGATAATTTTGTTTCTCGTTTGATCTAGCCTCCTTCCGCAGCATAGCAAGTTATATTTTATTCTGCGAACATTGACAGGGTGGGGAAACCAGGTAGAATGAATGTAACAGCTGTTACATTTATGCTGACCTGGCTTCTTCTTCACTATAAGCTGCCGAGCAAGCCCTCCGCGCTGCGGGTCTACATCTGGCGAAAATTAAGACGCCTGGGTGCAATTCTGCTCCACGATGCGGTCTGGGTACTGCCCGATTGCGCCCGCACCGCGGAACAGATCCAATGGCTGGCTGCCGAGATCGAGGAGCGGGGAGGTGATGCCTGCTATTGGAGAGCCAGCACGGTTTTAGGCGAGCAGGACGACTTCCTTGTTCAACAGTTCAAGGAACAGGTCGATACGGCGTATGCCGATCTACTGAAAAGATTGGAGAAACCGAAAGCAGATCTAGAGGACATCTCAAAACAATATCAACAAGCTGCTTTACAGGATTTTTTCAA
>DASTFG010000410.1:0-4440 GCA_035708785.1 Anaerolineales bacterium | reverse complement strand
GTTCACTGTCACCTGCACGCCGCGCTGTTCGGTTTCAAATGCAAGGCAGGCTGCAATTTCATGTTCGCGCGGCCCGGGTCGGACGGCGCGGATGGCTGAGTTCATTGCTTCGGCGCACAAACGGCCCAGTTCACGGAACCGCTCACCTTCCTCGGGCGTCAGGTTTGCCCGAAGATGGGTGAGTTCTGCCGAGAGATCGAGAGCGCTAACTGAGCGATCATCGCTGCCCAACTTGAGGCCGCGAATCAGCAAATCAATTGTCTTCTGTTGGTCTTCATACCAGGGTGGAGAATGAATTTCCCACTTTGAGTCGAGTTTCTCCTCCTGAACCATTCGGGTAATCTCAATGTTATTTGTGATCAGGTGTCTGCCTGTCCGTGTGATCAACAGACTGGCCTCACCATTGCTCTCTGTCCTATTAATGTAAGCTGAGGCCCCACAGGTGGCCCAGGCGAAATTGTTGACCCGCCGCAGCAAGAGAGCGTCAAGGCTGTGTTTTTCAAGCAGCATCGTAATGCGTTTTTGCTTTTCGCTGAACTCTGTCATCGATATAGCTCCACACCGTTTGAAATTATTCCATCAGCCAGCGACTTATATGTGGTCCCGGTGATCGTATTGATCATCGCCCAAAAGTTCTCCATGGGTGTGTCCAGCTGGACGTTGTGCGTTGGCCCGATTATCAGGCCACCCCCTTTTCCGATTGTCGAAAGCCGCGTACGCACTTTGGCTTCCACCTCTGCAGGTGTACCGAATGGCAGCGTATGTTGTTCGTCTATGGATCCCCAAAAGCAAAGATTCTTGCCGTATTGCTTTTTCAATTTCGCTGGATCCATGCATGCGGGTTGAATTGGATTGAGAACATCCAAACCGATCTCGATCAACTCAGGGATGAGGGGGTCAATCGCGCCATCCGAGTGGTAAGCCACCTTGACCTGAGGATTGATCCGCTTCAGTTCGGAGATGATACAGGCCATCCGCGGCTTGAGGAACTTCCGCCAGTGTGCTGGGGAGATCAACATCGCTTTCTGCCCACCTACATCATCTCCCAGCCAGATCATATCCACGCCCATCTCCACCAGCCGTCTGGCAGCGGTCAGATGATACTGGTAAGCGATATCTAAGAGTCTATCGAGCAATTCGGGATGGGCAATAAAATCTTTCAAGATTTGCATATAGCCGCGCAGGGCTGTGGCTGTCTCAAAGATCGTTGTGACGACGACGCCCACGATCCAATACTCGTTTGTGAATTGCTCGATCACGCGGGCAGCATCGCGATATAACTCGGGACGATTGGGGTCGGGCGCCTTGTAATCGTCAATGGCATCCTCCTCAGCCAGTGGATGTCCCACCGGTTCGGTATAGTGACCTTCGCCAAAAGGAGTCGTGTATTTTATGGATCGCCAGGCGATTCCCCACTCGTCCACGTAATCACCCTTCTGCTGATAATATGAATTTACCCAGCCCACTGATGTCAGGATCAAATCCTGACCAAGTGCCCGCTCCAATTTATAGGAGTTCCCCCCTCCGTGAGGATTGTGCGCACTTTCTCCTCTCATCTGCATATCCGCCCAAAGGCGATCTGCAAATTCCGGAGTGAAACTGACCTGCATCGGACAACGATCAGGTGTTTCGTGATTGAGAGCTATTTGCACTCTCTCTCTGTGATTCACTGAACAATCTCCTGACCAGTCAGGCTATCCAGCCAGTCTGACACTCGTACCTGCATTCCTGGCTGATTCGTACATGGCCAGTGTCACTTCCTGGTCCACTCGCGCCTGTCGAGGGCCGTATTCCGGTAATTTATCTTCCCGGATCGCCTGGACAAGGCTCATGAGACAGTCTGCCACGGCGATCAATTCGTCGTCCATGTAATAGGACCGGAAGGGATTCCGCCAGACGATTTCCGGGGAGGTCCGCGCGACCAGCTCCGCCAGTGTTTCCAGGCCGCCAACATTGTGGAAAAAGCGCTTGATCTCGACGGGCCGTGGGTCTTTCCCATCAGACGTCAAGGTTGTCAAACGGTCGCCATCGGCCATGCCGCGTTCAGCGAAGAACCTTGTCGAGCGCTGCCAGCGTAGAGCCGAGTCATAAGAGATGCTAGACCAGTTGTAAGACCCGAGCGCACCGTTCGCAAAGCACAGATTGGCGTGCTCCCACTCCTCGTCACGGGAAGCATGGGCTGGCGATATCCACGAGTAATGCGGCGCGACGGTAAACGTAGTCGTGAGGCCGTTGACCGAAATCACGGGTATATCAAACCCGATATAGCTGCGAATCAAGCTGACACCATGATAGCCATGTCCCATGAAATCGTTATAAGCCACCAGGATGTTGCCAAATATATCTGCATCGATCAAGCTGCGTTTTAATCGCTCCATCGGACGCCGGTAATATTGTTCAGCCACCTCCACTTTAAGGGCCTTGGCCTCTGCTCCTTTGATGATTACGTCCGCATCTTCCAGGTTCTCTGCAATCGGTGTTTCAAGAAGAGCATGCAGCCCTAATCCGATCACCCGCCGGCCGATCTCGCCATTGGCTGGCCTAGCGACCGAAACAACGACAGCATCCAGATCCAGGTCATTTCGCAAGCGATCGAGATCCGTAAACCAGGGAATTTGATATTTTTCGCCAAACGCGCGTCCTTTATCTTCTGACCGGTCCCAGACTCCCACGAGTTCCACATCTGCTTTTAGCGTGTTAAGCAAAGGAGCATACACAGTATCACTGCGTTTCCCGGTCCCGACCAGTGCAAAGCGGATACGGTCATTCATGAGGACATCTTTTGCGCAAGACTTGAGGAGACCAGGATCAAAACGTCCAAGGGGGCGACTTCCACATCTCCCTCCAGCGGCATTTTGTCCAGCAGGTTCACGTACGAGCCCTGGAGATGAATCGTCTGTGGGCTATCGTTATGGTTCAGGATAAAATGCAGGGTCTTATCGCCGTGCGTGCGCCGAGTCAGCTCAACGCCATGAGGAGTGGAGATCGGCTCTTGCAGACCCGTTTTCCCCAGCAACCATTGGGCCAGCAGATCATATAACTGTGCATCCCCTGCGGCACCGACATATATTGCGCGCCCGTCGCCAAACCGATTCAATGTGATGGCAGGCTTACCTGCATAGTAATCCTGTGTATAGCGTGCAATCACAGTTGCGCCAGTCGGTTTCAGAACATCGCATAACACACCTACCGTTGCACACGCGCCATCGGCAAATTCAGGACTCGTAAATTCAATCCTATTCTGCATATGGCTGCTCAGAGAGTCATACTCATCTACTTCCACGCCGCAGACCTGCGCCAGCAGGCCTGGTAATCTCTGGTTAACAACCGTATTTGATTCATCTTTCACGCCCGTACGTTGCGTTACGACCAGCGTTCCCCCTGCCTCAACGTAGCGCCGCAAGTTTTCTGCAATAGAATCTGTGATCAGATGTAACGCTGGTGCAATGATGAGTTTATAGGAGGATAAATCTGCATGGGGATCAATTACATCGATGGATACATGCTGTTGATAAAAGGCGCGATAGATTTGATGGAAGTGATCTGGATAGCTGAAGCGTGGATGATTAGGTTGAATCTGAAAGGCAAAGCGGGAGTCATACGATAGGATTATGGCAACGGAGGACTTCACGCGCGAACCCACAACTGCAGGCCCGATCTGCTTAATTTCGGCGCCCATACGCTTTATTTCCTCATAGCGGCGACTGGGATGCGCATCATGGTCCAGCAAACCATGCCAGTATTGTTCGGTGCCAAAGCGCGCCGTGCGCCAGCGGAAGAAGACGATGGCATCGGCGCCGTGAGCAATCGATTGGTAGGCCCATAAGCGCAGCTCACCAGGCCGCGGAGCGACGCTTAGCATTTCCCAGCCGCCCGGCCCAGCCTGTTGTTCCATCACCCAGAAGTTCCTGCCCTTAAGTCCGCGCATCGTATCGTGGTTGAGAGCGTTGGCGCTCGGGTCGACGCCTTGTTCCATCGTCCATTGCATGCGCGGATAAATATCCCAGGCCACAAAGTCGAGGTTGCGCGCCAGGTCGAAATAATTCAGACGGTCATACTTGAAACCCATCAGGTTGTGCGTGATGAAATGACCCGGGCATTGAGCCCGAAGAATATCAATCTGCATTTGTTGGTAAGCCACATACGAATCGGAACAGAAGCGATAATAGTCCAAGGCGAGCCCGGGGTTCGGTGAGCCGCCCGTCGTACGGGGTGCTGGGATCTCGACCCAATCACTGTAAATATGACTCCAGAACACAGTTCCCCATTTTTGATTAAGTTCCTCAAGCGATTCGTACCGCCTCCGCAGCCAGTCCTGGAACTTCTGCACACAGTTAGGGCAATAACAACGATCACCGAACTCATTATCGATCTGCCATCCGATCACGGCAGAATGGCCGGCATAGTGTTCCGCCATGTGCATAACAATGCGACGGGTGT
>DASTFG010000409.1:0-11516 GCA_035708785.1 Anaerolineales bacterium | reverse complement strand
ATAGAGCAGGAACCCAAGCACCTCCACGGAAAAGAGCGGGGCAATAGTTTCTACGAGCCGGCCATATAGGTTTGTATAATCTTGTACCGCGCCGAAGGTCTGCGCGAGGTTCGCCAACCCGCTTAATTCCTGGGCATGCTTTTGCTCGCTCGCATATAACAGGGCGTTGCGCACGCTATAGGCTGCCTGCGGGGAGATCAGTTGAAGCATATCATGATCATGGCGACCCAGGACACCCGCGGAAAGATGGCCGATCTCCAGAGTGCCCACGATCTCGTCATCGGCGATCAGCGGCAGGCCAAGATAGGATTGCACGGGTGAACTATCCATCAATTCAGGCAGGGAAGCGTCAGGAACCCGGGTATCCGGGATCAGGAGGGGCTTCCGCTGAGCCTTCAATACATTAGTCAGTTCGCCAAATTGAGAATGGGTTGCGCGAACCACACGGGAAGAACCGGTGGCTTCCATCGTATAAGGAATAAAGACCTGCAGATCTGGATCCCAGAGTTTTACTTCAAGCAGGTCGGCAGGAATCAGATGAGATACATTTAGCAGAATAGCATATAAGGTATCCTCCAGGTTGAGGCTGGCGGATACATTCTTGCCAAAGTCGGAAATGATCTCCAGAAGGGATGAATCCGTAACGCCCTTATTTGCGCCTGTGGAAAGCTCGACGCTCCGCATTGTGATCAGCATGAGGGCATAAGGACCCGGCACCTGGTATGAGGTCGCCTCGACCAGCCGCCCCCCGATCGAGAGTCTTTTCTGGCCCTGATGGGCACAAAGATTGAGTAAATCTTCTGCAGGTCGCGCCCGGCGGATCAGCCGCTCGAGTTCGGGGGATTCCTCCTCGCGCAGACCAAACCATTCGCGCGCCAGGTTATTAACGTGTTCGACACGTCCGCCAGACTGGACGATCAATACAGCTTCATTCGGATGGGAAGAATTCGGAGAAACAAAGGAAGCAGACTCCGGTGCAGGCCGCACGTTATGCGGCAATCGGCGCAACCAGATCACCACAAGCACCGGGAGGATCAATCCCAGCGCCAGCACAATAAACCAAAGGCCTACTTCCAGCCCGGCAAACATTCTCTGATATCACCTTATCCGCCAGCCGAGGCATCCTGGCGGCGCGCCTCAGCCGAAAGCTCGGTGATCTCGCGGATATCGGCAAATGAATCTTTGCTCGGTGAGACAACACCGACCGACATCGTCATAAAGGGGACTTTACCGGTCGCGCCATCCGTGCTGGGAGACTGCATGAATCCCTGCTGGCGATCGAGGAAGTTGTAATGCGTCTGGACCTCCTTATCGAATCTCTCCTTGAGGTGCCCCTTGATCGCAGCGGCCTTATCCTCGGTGGTAATAATGATAAAGTTGTCCCCGCCTGCGTGGCCGATGAAATCAGAGGTGTTCCCAAACTCGTCCACGACCTCACCGATCAGCATCGAAGTGAAACGAAGAACATCATCACCCGCGACAAAGCCGTACACATCTCTAAAAGGCTCAAAGCTTTTCACGCCCGCGTCGAGCAGCGCCCAGCCCTTTTCCCGAATAATGCGGCGCAACTGCTCCTCGATCAGACGCCCCGCTGGACGCCCGGAGCGGGGATCCGTCAGACTCTCACGCTCGGAGCGCCGGATCGCTCCCTGTACGCGCAATTTAAGCTCCTCGATATCGAATGGCTTGGTGATGTAATCATCCGCACCCAGCTCAAGACCCTGTAGTTTGTCGCTGCGCTCATCTCTTTGGGTCAGGAAAATAACAGGGATATGGCTGGTACGCATATTGGTGCGTAAATTGCGGCAGACCTCATAGCCATCAATATCAGGCAGCATGATATCGAGCACGATCAGATGCGGCAGCACCTTTTTTGTCTTCTCGAGTGCATCTGCACCGCGCACGGCAATATCGACATCGAAATCCATGCCGCTAAAATAGATCTTCAGCATGTTTCCGATATCGACATCATCTTCCACAACTAACAGGCGGGCTTTTCCCATAAGCGGCCTCCAAAACTACATTTGCGCCAGGCGCGTCTTACGCGCGTAGACAGCATTGCGGCGCACTGTTTCGATTTGTTGCAGTGTAACCTCGCGCTCGAACGAACGAAATCCGCTCAAGCGGAAACCATGTTTCTTAGCGATTGCATCGATTTCTTCCACACGTTCTCGTGTCAGGTGTTTACCCAAGGTATAGTCCTCAAAACGGCCTTCCAGCGCCAGGGCAACCGTCTCGGCCATACAGGCATACGCCTTTCCTGGCGGGAAGCCAAAGTTAAAATGGAAATCCGCGGGGCCTGGAACATCGACCATTCCGCCGTCAATCACTAATATATCATCTCTTGTCGCCGCCACCATTGCAGAAACATCACGGGGACGAGCGACATCGCAGACCACGCTGCCCGGTTGCAGAAATTCGGGGCGAATGACATCATGGATGGCACTGGTAACGGTCAGGATCAGCTGTGCATCGGTCAAAACATCCATGCTTGTGCTGATGATCAATTCGCTTCGGCCGCGGACCTCGAGTCTGGCTCGTAGCTCTTCGAGCTTTTCCTGCTTTCGGCCGATCAGATACAGCCGTTCGACATCATCGGCCAGCAGCTCGGCACAGACCTGCCCGATTGTGCCTGCGGCACCTACCACTGCCGCCGTGGCAGAATCGAGGGGAATCTCCATCAGACGCGCCGCCTCCCGTATGGCGTCCACGGCAACTGTGACCGTATACGAATCGCCGGTGGTTACCGGCACATCCAGCGCCTCTGCAATTGTAATCCCGGCATCCCCCACGACCGAGGTGAACGCACCCAGACCCAGGATCTGCGCGCCCAGTTTTTCGGCAAGGCGACCCGCTTGAATAATTTTATTGTATACCGTGCGCTCCCGCAATTCCAGCATTCGTCTGGGCGTGTATGGGCAGGCAATGAACCAGCCTTTGATCTCCTTCCCAGTCGATTCCGAAGCGATCCCTGTAATCTCCGAGATATAAACGGGGGGAAAGAACGTCGAGAAGAAATCGATCTGCTTCTCACTGAGGATGCGTCCGAGCAATGGAAACTTGCGGCTGACATCCCGTTTGGGATCGATGGGATGGATAATAAAAGCAAACGTATCCAAAGAACTACCAGGATTCCAATTCGTGCTCGCCCGGGCGGGGATACAACCGTCGGTGCAGGCCTGCGGATTTGTATTTATAGTGATCGCTATCTTCAAAACGGATATCGCGATCGATCACACGGCGCTCGTGTGATGCGGCTAATACCACATCCGACTCAATGGTACGGGCCGGAAATACGATCATTCCCGAACCAAGGCGACAGTTATGACCCACGCAGCCGCCGATGACCGGCCGGTTGGAGTAGTTCAAATTGGCGTTGCCATCCAGCGCTCGGATCGGCGTGGGGATCAGGTTGTAATCTGTGAATGTGGAGCCGGCCCCAATGAACGTATTGCGGCCTACCACGCACATTTGCATACAGGTATTCTGGGCGATCATGCTGTTATCCATCACAGTGGTCATGAACAGCGCCGAGCGGAACGGCAGGAATGTCCCATCCCCGATCACCGATAACATCAATTGAACATCCTGGGAGATATTGACATTGCTCCCAATGATGCAATTCTCGATCACCGCGCCCGCATTGATGGTCACATTGTCACCAATCGTCGTCGGTCCATGGATAACGGCACGTGGATCAATCACGCAATTCCGGCCAACCCGAACGAGCTCCGAACTTTCCAGAATCTGGCGGCCTTCATAGATGGCCTTGCTCAGGATGCGCAGCTTAAAACCAAGGTCCTGCTCGAGGCGTTTTTCGAATCGCGCGCCCCGGGAGAACAGGCCGAAAACGATATCGGCAATGAAGATATGCACCCACGAATCGATGGCGATCAGTGCCCGCAGGGGAACCTGGAAGACCAGGTCGCCGCTCTGATCGGCCATGTAGGTGGGGACATGGTAATAACCCATTTCACGCGGTTCGAGGTTGATGACCAGTGGCTCGACATCTGCAACGGGGCCACGCGGGTAATACCACAAATCAGCCAGATACAGGCCGCCGGCCGGCGTATAGGAGGAGGAAAGCGGCAGGGCATGTTCCCGAAAGGCAGGATCATCCGCAGAGAACGCCGCACGGCTGGCACGTCCCCTTTTCCGGGCAGCCGTGATGAAAGCACGGATATACTGCTCGTCAAAGAACAAATTATCCCGGTAAACAATTGTCTCTTCACGATCCACGGGCAAGCGCTGATCTGCTCTCAGCTCGAGCTCGCGCGTCGTATAAGGAGCCAGGACATTTCTCTGATGTAACCAAAGGGGATCGTTTTGGATGCGCAAATCGCGCGCCGGCTCATTAAACGGGGTAATCAGGTGTGGCGCAGGAAGAATAACTTTAAGCATAACCAGAAACTATTATTCCACAAAATTGAAAAAGCAGGGCGGGACGTTCCCGCCCTGTTTGCCTACCGATCTGTTTAGAAGTGCAGCTTTCGCTAGAAAATGGGAGATTGATCGATCACGATCGTACACGTTTTGTCTCCGGCAGCGATACACGTCTTCTCTTCCACATTAAAGACTTTCCCACCACTCACCCAGTATAACGCTTCCTGCAGCAGCCCAACCGCCAGATGACAAACCGGCTCATGCGCATGGCGCTCCCAGCACAGCGGGCAGCGCTCGATATGCCAGAGTATTTTCCCATCCTCTTCCTCGACGCGTACGCGCTGATCGGTGAACTTGTTGAACAAATCCGCAAACGCACTGGCACCTGCATGCAACTTGGCGGGGAGCGGCAAGAGCCGGAAAGCCATTTCGGTCAATCCCAGCTGCATGCCATACTGCCGGACTCCGGCATTGAAGCAGGCCCGTCCGATGCGCATGGCCAGCCCGCGCCCGCCATGTGGACCATAAAGATGCTCGAGTTTTTCTGTCAGCGTGCTGATCGTCGAAAAAGGAAAGGCCAGTTCCGTATTATCAAGCGGATATTGTTCGATGAGCGCAGGCAGCGAAGCAAGCTTCAGAACAGCGTTCACGCCATTCCGCCCCAGCACCTCTTCCATAGATAAGAGTATGATCCTCCCCATCCGATTCGGGTAGTGGTAGATCGCAGTTGTGGTCATGGCGACAGGGTCACTGAGGGTGAAGGAGTGAGGGATATGGACGATTGGGCAGACCGGGACGATTCTTCCATATCCAGAAATGCCTTGAGCCGTTCCGAAAAGACCTGGGGCTCCTCCAGCATGGGGAAATGCCCGGCCAGGGGGAAGCGCTCGATACGGGCATGACTGATCCCCTTTTGCATCGGCTGCCATTGCTTGGGGTGGACAATGATATCCCGGTCCCCATAGATGCCCAGCGCAGGCACACGGATCTGCTCCAGCAGCGGCCGCAAGTCTGTGCGGCGCAGGGAGGCAATCGAAAGCAGGAAAGACTCCAGCGTAGTACGGGAGAGGTCGCGGTCCATCATTTCGGGGAAGCGCTCATCCCGGCAGATGAACGGAGAGGCGATTTTCACGCCAAAACGAAATAGGCCCATCATGTTGAACAGGAGAAAAGCAATGCCCCGGTAGCCAGCGAGTTTGAGAGGCCAGGCCAGGGAGGAGCCAACGATCGGTGAACCAACCACGACAACCTTGCTCACTCGTTCCGGGTACTTAATCGCAACGGATAAGCTCACGGTCCCGCCCATGCTATGACCCACCAGCGGCGCCTGTATGATGCCCAATTGCTCCATGAACTGGTTGACCAGGCTGACAAAATCCTGGACGGCATACGTCTCTCGCTTCTTGCCCGATTCGCCAAACCCCCAGAAGTCCAGCGCGTAAGTACGATAGTAACGACCCAGAAAGCCCATCGTTTCCTGCCACAGGCCCCAGGAGCCCAGCCAGCCGTGTAACAGGATCACTGGCCTTCCACGCCCGTACACTTCATAATGGACAATCCCTTGGTCAGTAGTAATGGATGACACGACTTTCTAATACGCGGGTTCCCCTAGTCGCCCGACTCCATTTCAGCAAGAATACTATAAAGCAGCTCAAGAAGGACAGACTTCACGGTGTTCTTATCCGTGGCAACACAGGGCAAGAATTTGACCCGGCTATCCAGCCTGAGGGCGTGGCGCATATCGTCAAGCTCCCAGGCATCTTCCAGATCCTGTTTGTTGGCTGCGACAACGTACGGGGTGGGGGCATAGGCGCGAAAGGTCTCGAGGATCGAGCGCGCTTCGCGAAACGTTTCGGGCCGGGTGCTGTCGACCATGACAATAAAACCCAGCATGCCCTCCGAGAGGATCTCCCACATGAAGTCGAAGCGTTTCTGCCCCGGTGTGCCGAACAAATAGAGGACAAGATCGTCGTCCACGGTGATGCGGCCGAAGTCCATCGCAACCGTTGTGGCCTCCTTGATGGAGCGCTCCGCAGGGCTTGAGATCTTGCGCTCGGTCGAGACAACATCAATTTCGCTGACCGATTGAATAAACTCTGTCTTACCGGCGCTGAATGGCCCTGTCACCACCATCTTGACTGTCTGCATAGGTCTCGTCCTTCCAATGTGATAATTACAGCGCGCGAATTCGACTGATTAATTTGTTGACT
Source organism: Anaerolineales bacterium (assembly GCA_035708785.1). GTDB lineage: Bacteria > Chloroflexota > Anaerolineae > Anaerolineales > Villigracilaceae > Defluviilinea. The sequence continues at coordinate 4,923 of DASTFG010000409.1, read as the reverse complement.
AATGATTTCTGTTCCTCTTTGTTCTGCGTCGGGAACATCTTGGGGCTTTGCGGGATGACCATACCTTCAGGACGAATGACTTCGACCAGACCAGCTTGCAGCAATCCATATACAATCCGGCGGATCTCGAGGTCGTTCATCTTGTTGGTCTGTGCGATCTGCTTCATCGTATTCTTCGGATTGATAAACGACACAACCCGCCACTCTTCCACACTCAGGTTGACATTCTTCAGGGGACGGTCGGTAAATTTGAGCGCCATCTCGAGGCTGGGGATTTCATCTTGAAGCTGTTCCCATTCCCGCAGCTGGCGCGATCCCTCGATGATAATGTTTTCCAAGTCCAGCCGGACGTTGATACGGTCCTCAGGGGGAAGCATCCCTCCCTCGAAGCGGAAGAAACCTTCCACCCAGGTGAAGAGGCGGCGAATGATCTCCGTGAAGTATCCCTGCAGATTGGCAAGGATCTCCTCCTGCGAAAGATAGCCGGCGTTGATCAGCAGCAGTCCCAGCTCTTTGTCCGTGATCTTGCCGGTGCGCTCGACGATGGCGCGGTACTGGTTTACGGTCAGCTTATTGGCCTTGTGTAAAACCAGTGCCAGACTGCCATCATCCTGCCCCACCCGCGCATAGGCCAGTTTACCGTCACGGAATGAAACATACGCCTGCTCACTTGGACCGTCTACGACCAGCGTCCCGGTCTTTTGCGCAAGATTGATCAGGTTGAGCAGTTGTGTAATTGTAAAATCACGTAGATTGCCACGTAACGCCATAGATACCTCAATAAAATCCCCCACGCTGGGAGATTGAAAAGATTATACATGCAAGGGAAAGGTGCGTCAAACGACGAAAGATCGATTGAAAAGTATCTGGAAGGTAATACTCTCGGGTTGTGATTTTTTGCATGATACACTTGCAAAAATCCCTCCAGGAGCCGTTCATGCGAAAGATGCTCATCGCGCTCATTCTCAGCCTTCTGACCGGACCGACGGCACTCGCTGCCCCAGCGACAGATGTCACGAATAACGAAATCACGCTCAACTTTCCGGAAACAGCCACCTTTCGCTCCACCATCACAGGTCCTGTCGAGATTGCATCGGTCGTGCTGGAATACGGCAGCGAGCAACAGACCTGCGGCGAGGTGATTGCTAAAGCCTTTCCACAATTTACACCGGGAAAGGCCGTCCAGGCAGAATGGACCTGGGAAATGCGGCAGAGCGGATCCCTGCCCCCGGGCGCAACGCTCTGGTGGCGCTGGCGCGTAACGGACGCAAATGGGTTAGAGACCGTCAGCGAAACAAAGACCGCGACCTGGCTGGACGATTTTCACGACTGGACGACCATGAACAACGGCGATTTTCTGCGTATCCACTGGTATGAGGGGGATGAAATTTTCGCCATTGATCTGGCAAAAGCCGCCTACAGCGGTCTGCAGTTCAACGAAACACATTCCGGACTCAAAGCTGAGGCCCCTATAGACATTTACATCTATGCAGGCACCGATGACTTAAAAGAGGCTATCCTGTACGAGCCATCCTGGACAGGCGGGCAGGCGTTCCCCGACCAGGATATTGTCATCCTTGGCATTTCGGAAGCCGACCTCGGGTGGGGACGCGCGGCCATCGTCCATGAGCTTACGCATGTGCTGGTCGGTCATCTCACTTTTTCCTGCCTGGGCGATGTACCTACCTGGCTGAACGAGGGCCTGGCAGTTTATAGCGAGGGCGAACTCGATCCATTCTCGCAGCGACAGCTGGACGAAGCGATCCGTGAGGATGCCCTGCTCAGCGTTCGTTCACTGAGTGGAAGTTTTTCCGAGGTTTCGAATAAAGCTTTATTGTCGTACAGCCAGTCGTATAGTATCACCAGGTTCCTCATAGAAACCTATGGGCAGGAAAAAATGACTGCCCTGCTTCTCGCGTTAAGGGATGGACTCACCATCGACGACGCGCTCAGACAGGTTTACGGATTCGACATCGAAGGGCTTGAAGATGTATGGAGGCAGTCGATCGGCGCGCAGCCGCGCCCTGCTCCCGCACAACCGACCGCCGAGCCAGCCCCGACGTTTGTCCCTACGATCGTTCCAATATCTGGAGCGCCCGGGGGGCTTCAAGCAACCCCCACCGCCATCCCCACATCGACTATTGGCGAGCAGCCCACGGAAGTCCCGCCAGCCGGCAGACCACCTCTCTCGCTGACGCTCGTGCTGCTCGGCGTGTGCTGTGTCATGCTGCTATTGGTCGGCGTGATGATTCTGGGTATCGTCGTCACTCGCCAAAATCGCAAAGGTGGGGATAATGTGCAATAGAATTATCCGCGCTTCGACTTCGGGCCTCGACCTACACTCTGCACTCGGCACAGCGCGTAATCTTTTGTTGATCTTCTGCTTCGCCTTGATGCCCGGCACAACCGGGCCGGGCATCTGCCCTGCAAATCGATGTTCCACTGGATCAAGCCTTGGTCCTGGCGGGAGGCGAGTCGACCAATCCGCGCGATTATGACCCCGCCACCACATACGGGTCAGGAAACAAGCTGGTCTTCAGCGGGCTGGTCTCGTTCGACCCGCATTTGAACCTTACACCGGACCTTGCAGAAAGATGGGATGTAAGCCCGGATGGTACGGTCTACACCTTTCACCTGCGCGAGAATGCAAAATTCCATAACGGAAGGCCTGTCACGGCTCAAGATGTGATCTACTCGTGGGAACGCGCCGCTCACCCTGTCCTGGGGTCTGATACCGTGCTCACGTATCTGGGAGATGTGGTCGGTGTCAGGGATATGGCTTCCGGGCAGGCCGAGCATATCCAAGGACTAGCTGCCCTGGACGATCACACCCTGCAGGTAATCATCGATGCGCCCAAGCCCTATTTTCTCTACAAACTCACCTACATCACCGCATTCATCGTCGACAAAGAGAATGTAGAAGGTGGCGCCGAATGGTATCGCCAGCCGAACGGCACCGGGCCGTACCGGTTGCGCGAGTGGGAACGCTTCGAATTGATCACGTATGAAGCCAATCCCGATTTTTATCTGGGCAGGCCCTCGATTCCATACATCCTTGTTCAGTTGTACGCGGGCGTCGGGATCCGGCTCTATGAATCCGACGAGATCGACATTACCGGCATCGGCCGCTTTGATGCGGACAGGTTTTTGGATGCGACCGAACCACTCCATGATGAACTTCTGACAGGGGTCAATCTGTGCACAGGCTATATTACCTTCGATACGAGGCGCCCGCCGTTCGAGGACCCAAACGTCCGTAAAGCCTTCAGCATGGCATTCGACAGACAGAAATACATCGATGTAGTCCTCAACGGGCATGCGCTGCCGGCAATCGGGTTGTACCCGCCGGGTCTCCCGGGATTCAACACCGCGCTCAAAGGCTTGTCATACGATCCGGGGCAGGCGCGCCAACTGCTGGCGCAGTCCAAATATCGCGGCGCCGAGGGTTTGCCGCCCATCGTCTTCACCGATGCCGGTATTGGGAGCTATATCGGCCCAGATGTCGCCGCCATGGCTGAGATGTGGGAACAAAATCTTGGCGTGACCATCACAGTGGAAAACCTGGAGCCGAATTACTACCTCGACCAGATCTATGCAGGGAACCACGGCCAGCTCATCAGCGGCGGCTGGTGCGCAGATTACCCCGACCCCGAGAATTTCGCCGATGTGCTCTTTCACAGCGGATCGACGCAGAATAATGGCGGCTATTCCAACTCACAGCTGGATGCCCTGCTCGAAGCCGCCCGCGTAGAACAGGATGTGACCAAGAGGATTGCAATGTACCAGCAAGCCGAGCAGATCCTTGTAGAGGATGCCGCGGCGCTATTTACGACACATTCACTTTCCTATCAACTGGTCAAGCCCTATGTGAAAGGATATGTCTTCACCCCGTTCGATATTCCGATCGAACGATATATGTGGCTAGAAGGGAAATAATCATCGGGCTTGTAGGGCACAGCAGCTGCTGTGCCCTACAAGCCCAGAAATTCATGGCCGCGCTTCCACTGCGAAATCCACGCGGGCGATCTCCCCGCCAATGCTCGATATCATAAACTCGAACGGCAGGCTTTCTCCCGGAGACAGCTCCGCGCTTGATTCCCATCGGCGGACGCCAACCACACGCCCCGCCTCGTCGTAGGCCGTCCCTGCTACCCAGACCTGGCTCGCTGCGGCAGCCTGATCCGGCAACAGTACCTGCCCTGTGACTCGTGCGCTGTGTCCCTCTGCATTGACCTGCACAAGCGTGTTGTTGACCACCGCGGGCAGGTATCTTTGATCCTCCGGCAACAGACGGATCGCGGTCAGCACTTGTATTCGCGGCTTTGCATCCGGTGGAACCTCGGGAGGGAAGAAAACGGTCAGGGGCAAAGATGTATTCGCCGGGAGAATATTCAACGGCAGGATTGCAGTCTGACTTGCCAGCGTGGCATTATCCGCGTCGACCAGTGTCACCTGCGCGCTGACGTTTTCCATCAGATCAGAAAAGTCATTCTGCACAAGCACAAAACACCACATCCCCTTATCGGTCGTAGGATAACACTCGATCTGCCGGACGGTGAAGGGCGCCGGCGTTGGCGTGGGCTCCCCGGAAGGATTACCAGGGCTGCTGGGGATGTTGAGAACCTGTCCTACGGACATTGCATTCGGCGAAATCTCAGGATTCGCAGCCTGCAAATCATCCATGGACACCCCGAACTCGAGAGCAATGCTGCTCATAGTGTCACCGATCTGCACGGTGTAGGTAAAAGGCGTCGGGCTGGGAAGCGGCGTCTCGGCGGCGACCAGGCCCTCGGGAGTCCGGCTCGGAGCCCGGGTTGAGGTAAGGAACGGGACCAGCTCCCCCGCTGGAGGCGCAGAGGGAGTTTGTTGGGGGGCGCAGGCAGTCAAGAATGAAAGGAAAAAGACAAGAAGAAAGAAGAACAA
>DASTFG010000408.1:0-2002 GCA_035708785.1 Anaerolineales bacterium | reverse complement strand
GATATGTTTGGCAATCGACAGCCCTAGGCCTGTGCCGCTCCCCGTTCTGGATTTATCAACTCGATAGAATCGTTCGAAAATTCTCGGCACGTCCTCTTCCGGAATTCCGCTTCCGCTATCCTGCACAGCAAATCGGACTTCCCTCATTCCTGCCTTTGCAGAGAGGATCACTTCGCCGCCCGCATGCGTAAACTTGACCGCGTTATGGATCAGGTTGACCAGCACCTGTTCCAATCTTTGTGAATCGATGTGGACCATTGGCAGGTCATCCGGACATTCGACGCGTATCGTGAGGCCCGCGCGTCCGGCCTGCAGCTGCATCCGTTTACAGGCAGAGTGGAGCAGATCGCAAGCCGCGACAGGTTGGAGGTCCAGAGAGAGGCGGCCCGACTCGATGCGTGAAAGCTCCAGTAGCTCGGTCACCATCTGGGTCAGCGCGTCCGCTTCGGTCTGGATCTGATCGATGAAGCGACGTGCTGCCGGCGGGTCCTCCAATGCTCCATCCTGGAGTGTCTCCGTCAGGGCTTTCAGAGATGCGAGCGGCGTGCGGAGTTCGTGTGAGAGATTGCTGATGAAGTCCCTTCGTACGGTTTCCAGGCGTCGCAGGCGTGTGAGGTCTTGCACGAGCAGCAGGCTTCCACTTGAATGCTGATCGGGGATGACGACAAGATGTAAGTACTGGTGCCGGGTGGGCACCTCAACGGACTCGCTCTGCATCTGGCGCGTTTGCTGGCAGCGGCGCCAGGCCTCCACAAGCTGGTGGTTGCGGATAACTTCGGCGATACTTCGATTGAGGGGATTGGATGTTTGGAAAAGCCTGCCCGCGGCAGGGTTTGCGAATTGAACGAGGCCCTGCGCATCGGCGATCAGCACACCGTCCGTGATCTGGTCGAGGACTGTGGCGAGGCGGGCACGTTCCGCTTCCAGCCCCGCATATTCCGCGTCGTAGGCGCCTACAAGAGATGTCACCGCGCTGGACAGGTTCTCAAGTTCCTTTGTGCCCGTGTAAAGGTTGCTCCGTCCCCGGACGCGATTCGTATACTGATCCAGATTCTGACGGAGGTTGAAATAGCGCCATGCAAAGAATGCCGCGATAAGAAAAGAAACGACGAGTAGGACGATCAAAAACGTGTTCATTATTAAAGCCGGCTTTAACCCTCGAATCTATATCCCCCGCCACGCACCGTGACAATCCGGGTGGGCTTTGCCGGGTCAGCTTCGATCTTTTGCCGCAGCCAGCGGACGTGCACATCCACGGTGCGGCTGTCGCCGATGAAGTCCCAGCCCCAGACACGCTCGAGTATAAATTCGCGTGAGAGCATCTGTCCCTTATGTTCCGCAAAGAAAACAAACAGCTCGTATTCCTGCGGCTTGAGCGCGAGAGGTTTGCCATCCAGGGTGACTTCGCGGCGCATAAGATTGATGATGAGATTATCGAATTTGAGCTTCTGCTGCTGTTTCTCAGTTTCGTTTGATCTGCCAATTTCTTCGCGCACCAACCGTGCGCGGCGCAGCTGCGCCTTGACGCGCGCCATCAGCTCGCGCATGGAGAACGGCTTGGTCAGGTAATCATCGGCCCCCATTTCGAGACCGACAACCCGGTCAATCTCATCGTCGCGGGCGGTGAGCATGAGGATCGGCGTGATCATCTCCTTACGCAGGATTCGCGCCACCTCGAATCCATCCAACTCCGGGAGCATAATATCGAGGACGATCAGGTCGGGCTTCAGGCGTCGTGCCGATTCCAGAGCGGCGCGGCCATCGCCTACGGCTTCCACGTTAAAGCCGTCTTTTTTCAGGTTATAGAGGAGGGTATCGCGCAGGGCAGGTTCGTCTTCGACGATGAGAACGGTTTCGGGCATGGTCTGTTATGTTAACAAACTATACCAGATAATTTTTTCTGAAGGTTAAGGTCGTGTTAATAAGGTGGAAGGCTGGGGTTAAATAGCCCGGGGAAACCAGGTTGCCCTATCTTGTCACTTCTATCCAGGTTGTGCTACTT
>DASTFG010000407.1:0-3733 GCA_035708785.1 Anaerolineales bacterium | reverse complement strand
CAGTAACTATTATCGGCGCGGGGCTGGCCGGGCTTGCTGCTGCCTACGATTTACACCGTGGAGGCTGCAGGGTGATCGTGCTCGAAGCGCGTCCGCGCGTCGGGGGGCGCGTGTATAGCCTGCGCACTTTTTCGAATGGTCTGGTGGCAGAGGCGGGTGGGGAATTCATCGAAGACTCTCACGCCCGCATGCTTGCGCTGGCGAAGCAATTCAAGCTCCAGCTTGGGCGCCTGGGAAGCTGGCAAGGGCAGGAGGGCGACTGGGGTTCATTCGAGGGGAAGACCGGACCGATGTCCGATGCCGAGCTCTGGGGCACGGACTTGCGCGCCGGGATCGAGAAGATCTGGGTCGCGCTGGCCGAGCTGGGGAAGCAGGTCCCGGACCCGCACCAGCCTCAGGCCGCGCAGAATGCCATCCGGCTCGATGCGCGCTCTGCCGCCGATTGGCTGGGCGCGCTCGACGCGCATCCGCTTGCGAAGAGTTATTTCGTCCAGCACATCCGCGCCGAATACACCACCGAGCCGGAGCGTTACTCGCTGCTCGACCTGGCGCGCAACTCGGCGATGTATTATGGGACCTTGGAGCGTCGGCCGAACTGGTGTGTGGTCGGCGGCAATGATCTGATCCCCCGCGCCCTCGCACAGGCGCTGCCGGATGTGCGGCTGGACGCGGTCGTGACCTCCATCAACGCCGTGCATAACGGCGTGGTGACCGGTTATAAGACGGGCAATTCCTTCCGGACGATTTCCTCGGACTTTGCCATCCTGGCCATCCCGCTGACGGCCGCACGCAGGATCCGGTTCGACCCTCAACTGCCGGACGCGCACCGGCGGATGGTGAATGAAGTTTCCTACGGGGCGGTGAGCAAGGTGATGATCGAGTATCGTAAGCGCTTCTGGAACGACAGGGGCTGGAACGGGCGTCTCGCCACCGATGCGCCCATCGTCTACGCCTGGCATGCGACGAGCCATGTAGAAAGTGAACATGGCATCCTCACAGCCTATACGGGCGGCGGCCCCGGCGAGAGACTTGCCGCGCTGCCGGATGAAGAGCGCATCCGGGCGGCCGTGGCAGAGGTAGAAAGAGTATTTCCCGGCTCATCGGAGTGGATCGAGCATACCGCCACCCTCGCCTGGCCGAACGAATCATATACGCAGGGTTCCTATATGGCGCTCGCGCCCGGCCAGGTGACCGCACACTGGCAGACGCTTTTCGAACCGGCCGGCCGTCTGTTCTTCGCAGGAGAGCACGCGACGGCCCTCCAGGGCTTTATGGAAGGCGCGGTCGAAAGCGGCCAGCGCGCCGCGGCGAATATCCTCTCGTCCTGAGATGAATCCAGGCGTGTATGAGCGAACAGAGCAAAAATTTCTGGGCGGGCGTCCGAGCCGAGCTCCCGCTCCTGATCGGCGGTTTCCCATTTGGCATGATCTACGGCGCGCTGGCCATCAACGCAGGGCTCTCCACCTCTGCCGCGCAGATGATGTCGTCCATCGTGTTCGCCGGATCGGCGCAGTTCATCGCGACCCAGCTTTTGCAGGCAGCGGCTCCCGGCCCGGTGATTGTCCTGACGATCGGAGTCGTCAACCTGCGACATGTGCTGTACTCCGCGTCCCTCGCTCCGTATCTGGCCGCACTGTCGACGCGCTGGAAGGCGCTCCTGAGCTATCTGCTGACCGACGAAGCCTATGTTCCCACCGTGATCCATTATGGGAGGGAAGGGGTGACTCCCCATAGTCACTGGTTCTTGCTTGGCGCGGGGCTCGCTCTCTGGACCGACTGGCAGATCAGCACGGCGCTGGGGATCTGGCTGGGTGGGGCGATTCCCGAGTCCTGGTCCCTCGACTTTGCCCTGCCGCTCACATTCATTGCCATGGTTGTTCCCGTGCTGAAGGATCGTCCGGCGATTGCCGCGGCCCTATCGGCAGGGGTTGTCGCGCTGGCTGCCTCCTCATTGCCTTACCAGCTTGGCTTGATCGTCGCGGCTTTTGCCGGGATCGCGGCCGGCACGATCCTGGAGGGCAGGAAATCTCCAGGGGCAAAGCCATGAATATCTGGCTAGTGATGCTTCTCGGCGGGCTGCTTACTTTCGGGATTCGGTTCTCGCTGATTTATCTATTCGGCAGGTTCGAAGTCCCGAAGATGATGCGCAGGGCGCTGCCCTATGTTCCGCCTGCGGTGTTCTCCGCGATCGTCTTCCCGGAGCTCTTCCTCAACGACGGTGTCTTGCATCTCGCGTTCGACAATCCCCGGCTGATCGCCGGCCTGTCTGCGATCCTGGTCGCATGGTTCAGCAGAAACACGTTGATCACGATCATCGCAGGCATGATCGCGCTGTTCGCGCTCCAATTCTTTTTATGAAATTCCGAGTCAACATCTCCAGACGTTGGTGCCGGTGCCACACGGAAGTCCGGCCCCGCGGGGATGCTTTGCAAAGACTTCGGACTCCAGTATGACCTTGCTAAACAAAAACGGTGTGCACCTGTTGTTCCCCCTCGGCACGTTTGGCGAGTGCGAGTGCCTCTTTAGCCTGTTCGATCAGGGTCTCGATCTCGGTGGAGACCGTAATGCGCACGGCGGAAACAATCCCAGCACTAAGGCGCACGCTGACGGGAGTCCCGTCCATGAGCGAGATCTCGGTGTTCAAGATACCCTTCAGGATACGTCCGGCGATCTTTTCGGCATCCTGCCCGATCACGCCCGGGAGGATCAGCAGGAAGGTGTGTTCGCCATAACGCCCCAGGCCGTCATAAGGGCGGCTCTTCTCACGGATGCCCTGTGCGACGACAGTCAGCACATCGTCCGGGATCGTCCCGCCGTAATGCTCCTTGATGGAAGCAAAATTGTCTATGTTGAAGGCGACCAGGCTCAGGGAGGACTGTGCCCGGCGGGCGCGCTCGAGCTCGCCGCCCGATAACGCTAGGAACGCCCTCTCGTTGAGCACTTTCGTCAGCGAATCGAACATGGCCGCCGTCTTGAACGTGTCTCTCGCCCGCACCAGGTTGTCTCCCAGGCTCAGGATGCGCTCGCCGATATGCACGCGGGACTTGAGCTCGACCGGGACGATCGGCTTGTGCAGGTAATCGTCCGCGCCTGTGCGCGGGGTGGTGATGTCGCCGTCCTGCAGCTTGGCTGTGATCAAGAGGATATAAATATAGTAGGGAGGCTGGGCGGCCCGTACCTGTTTGATGAACTGGGTATCGTCGATATCAGTGGTGGTGCGGTCGGCAATGATGAAACGGATCTCGCCCTCCCGGAGCAGCTGCATGGCGGTCTCGCTATCCCTCGCAGGGACGATCTCATGCCCGTTGTACTGTAGCACCTGCTGGATGACCGTGCGCTCCATCAGGTCCTTGTTGAGGACGAGGATCTTCATGGTCTCGATTATATCGTAGACCGTTCTCTCGCTGCGCGTGTTGACAAAGCGCATATCCCATAGTAATATTTGCGGCGCTCTTACCCCGCCGAGGTAGCTCAGTGGTAGAGCAGGGGACTCATAAGCCCTTGGTCGCGAGTTCAAATCTCGCCCTCGGCACTCCAGACTACTTGATCAGGTGGTCTTTTCCTTTCAAATTTCGTAGGCGAGTTTCCCGCCGCGCGGGATTTCGCTTTACAAACTCAACAAATCTCGCCCTCCGCAGTCTCACCCGCTGCAAGGCGGGTTCTTGATTCGGGGATACAATTGATTCTAACAATCCACAAATATTTCTTCATTGAATGGATATCATTCTCAAAA
>DASTFG010000406.1:0-3446 GCA_035708785.1 Anaerolineales bacterium | reverse complement strand
AGCAGGTTGAAACCACCCAGGATCGGTTCGTTGTCCACGTACTGGAAATACACGTTATCGAAGTGGATCTTGCCCTGGAGCGGGGGCACATCCCGGTTGCCAGTTTGGACCACGTTCGGGTCGGCGTCGATCAGCGCGAAGGCGCGCTCTGCCGCCGAAAGCCCAGCCTGGATCTGCGCCCAGAACGCGGAGAGGTTGAGCACCGGGAAGAAGAACTGGTCGAGGCTCATGATGAAGAGATACCATGCCCCGGCAGTGATAATTCCCTGCTCCACGCTCAGGCCGCCCACGTAGATCAGGATGGCGGCGAAGACGCCGCCCAGCGCGTTGAGCGTGGGAAAGACCAGCGAGAGTACAAGACCGCGCCGGATATTGACCTGGTACGACTGCTGGTTTGATTCGTCAAAGGATTTGAAAATGCTCTCTTCCTGGCGAAAGTTTTTTGCGATCGAAATGCCGCTGATCGTTTCCTTGATCGCGGCATTGACATCTGCCATGGCTTTCATGCCGCGCTTGGTCACGCGGCGGGCAAGGACCCGGAAACCTGCTGCAATCGCAAAAACCAAAACCAGAAACGCCATGAGCATCAACGACATTCGCAGATCGGTGCGGAACAAGATCACACCCAGCAGGATGGCCTGGACGATTTGCGCGCCGACATCTGCCACGATGATGACCAATTGACCGAAATCGTTCGTGTCCGATGTGATGCGCGAGACAATCCGCCCAGAAGAAAATTGATCGTAGAAAGAGAGATCATGCTCAGCCGCGGCCCGAAAGGCGCGTGTTCTGAGATCGAGAACCACATCCCCCACCGCCCGCACGACCAGGCTCCGCCGCGCCCAGTTCAACCCCCACCAGCCAAACGCAATCGTCAAGACAACCAGGCTGACAAGGCCGATGGCCTGGAACGAAGGCTGATCCTGCAGAGCGTCCACCATGCGGGAGACGACAACCGGCAAGGCCGCCCCGGTCCCTGCGAAGGCAATCGCCAGGACGGTTACCCCCACCAGTCGTTTGGTCTGCGGCTTGAAGAAAAGCAGGATCCGGCGCATCAATTCACGGTCGGTGTACTGGCGGTCGTATTTTTCGTCATTTAGTCCGGCAAAGAAACCCATAGTTCCTCATAAACCTGCGTCCTGAGCGGAGCGACCTGCGAATGCGGGCAGCGAAGTCGAAGGGCAAATAGTCTCTCGCCCCGCGCTTCGATTGCGTAGCACTCAGGGCGATTGATTCCTTATTCTCTAAATATCCTCGAATATGCCTGGGAGGTCTTCATCAATTCATCGTGTGTGCCGATCGCAGCAATGCGGCCCCTGCGCAGCACGATGATCAAATCTGCCCAGCGGATTTGAGATAAGCGATGGGTAATGATAAACGTTGTTCGTCCGCGCGCCGCATTGGCGATGGCGCGCTGAATCCTGTCCTCGGTTGCAGAGTCAATTGCAGAGGTCGAGTCGTCCAGAATCAGAATGTGTGGAGCCGCCAAAAACGCGCGCGCGAGTGCCAGGCGTTGGCGCTGCCCGCCCGATAACGTCACACCGCGCTCGCCGACGACCGTTGCATATCCCTGATCGAATGATTGGATGAAATCGTCGGCCTGGGCAATTTTTGCCGCCTCTTCGACCTCACGCTGGACCGCTTCCGGCTTTCCGAACGCAATATTATCGCTGACCGAGCGTGAGAATAGGAAGATATCCTGCTCGATCATCGAGATCTGTGAGCGAAGAGCAGCCAGGTTCCAATCGCGCACGTCCACACCATCGACGAGGACCTGTCCCTGTGTGGCGTCATAAGTGCGGTTGATGAGCTTGACCAGCGACGTTTTGCCTGCACCGGTCTGCCCGACAATGGCAACGGTTTGGCCCGGTTTCACCTTGAATGAAATGTTTTGTAAAACTTCATCCTGCGGCGTCCCCCCATTACGGGTCGCTCCGCTCAAGGCATAATCAAAGCTCACATTCCTGAATTCCACCTCCCCTTGCATTACCTCCGCGTAGCCGCGCGCGTTCTGGTCCAGGTTCGTTTCCCGGTTCATCAACTCCAGGATGCGGCGGGCACCGGAGATACCGAGTGAGATTTGTGAGTAGGCAAACGTCGAGACAAAGGTCGGGAATTGAAGCAGGATGAGCAGGCCGAAATATCCTACCACGTCGCCGATATCGAGCTGTCCACTGCGGAAAAGCAGGAGGGCGTGGAACAGGCCAAAGGCGTAGGCCGAGCCGAGCAGGAGCATCGCCACGTAACGTCCCTCGAGGTCGCCCTGCTTCACGAATGCGTCACGGACGCGGCTGGCATTCATCACAAAGCGGTCTACTTCCGCGTTCTCCTGGGAGGCACCCTTGACCACTTCCACACCATCCAGCGATTCGGAAAGATGTGTGTTCATCTGTCCGAACGTGGCACGAACCTCATCGGTGATCGGCGCAAGGGCCCTGAGATAACGCCCAAGTGAGACAAAGTACAGGATAATGAAAATGATAGGTGTGAGAACGAGTGTTGGATGGTAACGGCCGGCGACGAAAATGGGCATCAGGATAAAGATCAGCGAGCCCACAACCAGGTTGATGCCCGGGCTGAACATATAGTTGACCTCGCGCACGTCATTCGTCGCCCGCGCCATGGTATCCCCCACGGGCTGGAGGTTGTGAAAGGTCATACTCTTTGCCAGCAGTGAAAGATACAGCTCATCCCTGACGTCGCGTTCAAGCTTCTGGGCGAGGAGTTCGGCGCCGAAGTTGCGCGCCAGCTGCAGTCCCCCTCGGATCAATTGTGAGACGCCGACAATCAAAGCCAGCGAGAGCAGCACGCTTGTATCCGGCACCGGCTGGAGCATGGCATTAAATGCATCGCCTGTCAGCACGGGTACCACCGCTGCCAGGGCTGCGTTTCCCACTGCTCCGGCGATCATCATGAAAATGATCCACCCGTGGCGGCGGGCATGCGACCAGATCCAGCGAACGGGGCTGGTGCGGTCTGAGACATGCGGGCGGTGCAGGGAAAATTCGGCGGGGAGGCTGGCTGCCATAGTCACCCATTCTACCACCCACCTGTCAAAGTTTCGTAACGCGCAGGTTGTCTATGTGTTTACCTAGAAAAGCAGGCTCGTGGAGCCTCTGGTCCCGGTTCTGTTAAAGGAGAATGTAAAATGAACATGCCCAATTCCATCGCTGCCTGGTGCCTCATATTGTTTTTCCTGCTTTATGGTCTCTCAGCGCTCGGTCTGGCCATCCCAGGCATCATCCTGGGACTCCTGGCACTTGGCGTAGCGATCTTTACCCTGATCGGTAGATAGCCCCCTCTTTTCAACAATATGGCCTCGCGCTGCGAGGCCGTATTGTTTTATTTCAAATCCGCAATCATCTCCGCAAAGCTCATCGCATACTCCCAGCCCGTGTTATCTTCGATGCCCCACCAGGCGGACAGGACCGCGTGCGCCAATCCCC
>DASTFG010000405.1:0-4906 GCA_035708785.1 Anaerolineales bacterium | reverse complement strand
TGCTAAGCAACATGTGAGGGCTGGCCCCACCGGCCTACGAATTGCTTTCACAAGGCTTTTGCTGTCAACTCTAGAGCCTGATATACTAGCCTCATGAGCAGCCTGTATTCGGATACCCATCCCAAAGTGGAGGCTTTGCAGATCGAATTGTGGCGGCAGGCCAGTCCCACACGCAAAATGCACATGCTTGCACAACTCAATGCCTCTGCCCGTATGTTGGCGCTCGCAGGTCTGCGTTCCAGATATCCAAATGCCACCGAAACGGAACTCCGCCGCAGGCTAGCAGATTTATTACTGGGAGAAGAACTGGCGCGCAAGGTGTATGGGGAGCTGAAGCGTGAAGAATGAGCCGATTGAAGTCACTCTGAAGGTAACAGACGTTTTAGAGAAACATGGCATACCTTATCTCATCGCAGGTTCACTAGCCAGCACACTGTATGGCATGGTGCGCACCACGCAGGATTCGGACATCGTCGCAGATATGCGCCTTGAACATCTCCAGCCGTTTGTCTTGGCGTTGCAGGATGAATTCTACATTGACGAAGAAATGATCGCCGAGTCCATCCAGCACAACTCTAGCTTCAACATTATTCACCGCGAAACGATGTTCAAAGTGGACGTCTTCATCCCACGCCCGCGACCCTTTTTGCAAGCACAGCTTGACCGGGCGCAAAGACAATCGTTCTCTCTCGAATCCGAGGTTAGCGCGAAATTTGCCAGCCCGGAAGATACCATTCTCTCGAAACTCGAATGGTATCGCATGGGCGGCGAAGTCTCAGACCGGCAGTGGCGCGACATCCTTGGAGTGCTCAAGACCCGGGTCGGCGAACTAGACTTGGATTACTTGCGCGAATGGGCAGCCGAACTCTACGTCGGCGATCTGCTGGAGCGCGCCCTAAATGAATCTTCGTAAGTCTGCGTTCGTTTACAGACCCCCGGCAAGCGAGACTAAGAGCCCAAACTTTCCCCATATAGAAGGGCACCTGCTAAAAACGTACGACGAATTAGTTAGACGGCGTATTTCTCAGGCGAGAGATTGCCCACATTCGTTCGTCTTCTGGCAGCTTATTCACTGCTGCCCTTACAATCGAACGGATTTCGTGGTCGCATAATTCATTCTGAGCCATTAATTCCCGGGCTAATGATTCGACAACAGGCCACATCCGTTTCAAGTCGGCCTGGACAACCGGCTCATGTTCATGGATCGCCGCCCGGGCTTCTGCAGGGCTGCTGCCCGGAAGACCACCTTGAATTACATTTACTAGGTGATCGAAGTCAGAATCCCCTGTGCCGCCCTGGTAGACAACTTCACTGCCAAGCAGAATGGCCTGCGCTACAGGACCCCCCAGCATACGCTCCAGTTTTGCGTCGAACAATCTGGTTCCTAACCGCTCCCACCGTTCATTTCCTTCTGTCTCTGCTACGAGTGCATACTCAATTCCGTTACCCGAATTGCCCATGCCTGCAATAGAAACCCTGTCGACACGCCAAACTCCCCACAGCATTGCCATGACCACATGGCCCGCTCCCCGAAAAGCCGTTTCCACATTGTTCATTTTGTCTACCTTTCAACCAGCGCATTGAATCGTGTATTGAATGTCTGATCTGCAAGACGAGCGCTCAGGCTGAACGTTACCGCCCGGCACCCCGTACAGTTTACAATTTCGTTGGGTCGTCGAAACTCCCCGGGTGCGACCCTCGGTTTCCCTATTGCCTCGGTCAGAAACCTTCGGCAAGCGGGGGAGGCAGCAGGGGAACGATCGGGTAGGTTAATCCCCTATATGGAGAAATTGGAGCGCTGGCTATAATCTATTCATCTTTTTGATGCCTATGGAAACTGAATTATCGCTTTTGGATGCTGCGAAACGGCTGGATCAGGAGGCGCTCGTAAAGATATTCGATCTTTACGCCTCTCCCCTCTACAAGTATGCCTTGCGCCTGTGCGGAGATCCTTTGCTGGCAGATCACATCGTGGGCGATGTGTTTGCCAAACTGCTGGACCAGCTTTCCTCGGGGAACGGCCCAAGGTCGAATCTGCGCTCCTATCTCTATCAGGCTGCCTACCATATCATTGTGGACGAGGTGCGTTCTTCGCAGCGCCAGGCGCCGCTCGATACACTTTCTTCGCTCAGCGCCGGGGTGCCAGGATTCGAAGACCGGATCATGTTCGAAAAGGTCCTGGACGCCATCCGGCACGATTTGACCGACGACCAGCGGGATGTGGTCATTTTACGTTTTCTGGAAGAGTTCAGCCTGCGTGAGACCGCGGCGATCCTGGGCAAGGAAGTCAATCACGTCAAGGTTATCCAGACTCGCGCAATTGCGAAGATTCGTAAGGTTTTTGAGACCAGCGAAATGCGCGCAGCTCTGGCGCTGCCCAGGATTCAGGAAGTACCCCAACCATTGGACATCAGACAGCTCGGCAGTCCATGAGCGCCCGCCTGGGAATCGCAGGCTGCAGAGGGCTTCAGGATATAATGTCGTCACATGAAGCCATCTCCTTCTTCAGACCATGACGAACATGACCGAATCCTGATCAAGCTCCTGAAGGATTTGGCAGCCTCCGAGCCTGACTATCCCCCGGAATTACTGGCTGCCAGAAGAGCGGCCTTCCAGGCGCAGGTGCAAGAGCTGAGCCGGGTGGATACCGCCGAAGAGCTCTCCGCCGGGGACCGAGAAGTTGTCAAGCTCCTTGGAAGACTAAAATCGGCGCAGGAAGAGTATCCTGCGGAGCTATTGGCTGCCAGGCGTGCTGCATTTTTAAGCGAGATGGCAAGAGCCGGGGGAGGGACCAGTATATTGGAGCAGCTCCGAGCCTCCCTCCAAAGGATCTTCCAAAAAACGACCACCCCGGCCGTGCGGTCGCCCGAATTCAGACGGATCTCGCTCGTCATCGCGAGTCTCATGGCCGCGGTGATGATCGGGTCTTTGTTCTTCCTTCGTGCGGAACGATCATCCCAACCCTCTCCTTCACAGGCGGCTGCAGCCCCCACGGATCTTCTGCCGGCACAGACCGGGGAGGTCGCACTCACGATCTGTAAGACTGATGACCGGTCGTCATCCTGCCCGCCAGGTGAGCTAGATCCAAGCCGGGATCTGGCGGATCCGGGGAACGGCCTGGCCCGGCCTGCCGTATCCAAAGACGCGCGGGCCAGTCAGGACGGCGTCCACAGGGCAGCCTATGTGAACGATGGGCGCGGCGGTGCAAGCTGGATCAGCGGCAGCCCGGATAGCTGGATCAAGATCGATCTCGGGAGAGTCACAAACATCAATACCGTCAGTCTGCAGAAAGGAAACCCTGGTTCTTCCACGGACGATGATCCGGGCCAATTTGTGATTGCGGTTGCCCTCTCCGATATGTATGCAGACGGGGATAGCAGCAATGATTATATGGAGTACACACAGGTTTTCGATTCGGAACAAGCGGGCTTCAGCGGCAGGGTTTCACACATGGAAACAATACGGACACAGTTTCCACCGGTCCGGGCACGATTCCTCAAGATTACGTTCGAGAACGCAGGCGCGGCCATCGAGAAAGTCGGAGTCTTTATGATCGAACCGCCCCTGCTCGCCGAGGGGCCGGCGAGCACGTCCCAGGATGACCTGCCAGGGATCACCCTGACTCCCACGAGCACAGACACACCATCCCCACTGGATACCGCGATGTCTGCACCGACCGGGACCGGACTGCCCACCGGTACGGCCGTTTCCATCCCTACGCATACACCCACAGCATCGGATACGCTAACTCCGCTGCCGACCAACACGCGGCCTGCCGCGGATACATCCACACCCATCCCCGCGGACCCGGTGCCAACTGTCGTCCCTCCGACGTCGATCCCGCCTACGTCCATCCCACCCACGCTCACGTCCACGCCTGGGAGCAGCGACCCAATCGTCGTCACCGGGAATGGCCAGACCCTGACCTTTACCTGCTACGGCCATGACGTCGAAATCAGGGGACACGCCAATACGGTTACCCTGCTGGGTTCCTGTCGGAGCATTACCGTGACCGGCAACGGGAACTCCGTGTTCTGGCAGTTCGGTTCTCCCGTCATCACGGATCGAGGAACTGACAATATCATCCGCCAATTGTAGAGAACCGGCAAGATGGAATTACTCCAGCCAGTGACTGTCTTCCCCTTCTTCTGGCAGGTTGAGCTGAGAGACGACCAGCCTGAAATCCTTGTCTGTCTTATTCCATAGGCCGTGAACGTCGCCGGGCGAGCAAATGAATGCATCCCCGGGTCTGGCAACGTAATCGACGTCGTCGATTGTAGTGGAAGCTCTGTATTTCATGTCGGCCTCAGTTCCGCCGCCGTTCAAGTGCAGGTAGAACGGTCGATCTGGATTTCATACCGGCTTAAAAGGATCCTGTTCTTACTTCCCCTGCACGTTTGAGTGTCGCAACGATCACGCCGCTGGGCGAAGTCTTAGAATCCACCAGGGTATAGGCAGCGGGGATCGTCCCTTTATCGAACAGGCGTTTTCCGGTACCGAGCGTCACGGGGAATATTTTCAGCCAGAATTCATCCACCAGGTCATTCTCCAACAACGTCTGGATGAGCTCCCCGCTGCCGTGCACCTGCAGGTCCGGACCAGCCTGTGCTTTGAGCTTCCTGATTGCCTCCACGACGTTACCGCTCAGAAAGACGGATTCTTTCCACGCATGAGAGGTCATGGTATTCGAAGCCACATACTTGGTTGCCCGATTGATCTCAGGTCCTTCCTCCTGGTGATGCGGCCAGTAGGAAGCAAAGATCTCGAAGGTTTTTCTGCCTAGCAAGAGATCAAAGGGCTGACTCATCTGCTCCGTCATGACCTCCCCAAGGAACTCATCGAAGTACGGGACGGTCCAGCCGCCATGCGTAAAACCACCGCTGGTATCTTCGTCGGGCCCACCGGG